>CAMHIH010000016.1 GCA_946185175.1 uncultured Candidatus Saccharibacteria bacterium | reverse complement strand
TTTTTTGTTATGGTAGCCGATTGATTACGACGGTATTGTTGTCTTTATCGAAATAATATTCGAAATGATATTCATTCTCTTCGTCGCTAATATCAAAGCGATATTTATTTGTGCCAGTACCGGATATCTTGAGTATATATCCTTCGTCGCTTGGAATTATCTCAACGGAGCCTTTACCGCTTTCGGATGACCAATAAGATACGTATGGCTCGCCAACAAGGGTGATGTCGTTCTCTGAAAACACGGTATTGTTGCGGATTTCGTATGGTGCGGTGGAATTAATTGCCATGAATAGATAAATAATTGCGACAACTATAGTAATAACAGATGCGGTGATGCGTGGCTTTTTATCTTTAAAAATGAAGATAATGAAGATAGGGATAGTTATGAAGCAATAAATGATTGAAACTAGATGATTCGGGAAATGTTCGATTGTATTAAATATATAACCGATACCGGTTGCGGCGAGTAGGGAGGTCATCGCCGATAAAATGACGCCAGAGTACCATTTGTCTTTTTTCATATACCAGCCAATAAATGCAGCAGGGAAAGTCAGGAGAGTTACTTTAAACCAGTAAGGATAATAACCGAACAGAGCCCATGCCATTAAATGGGACCTGGATAAGATAGACGAGCGGTTGGGAGATGAGGAAGAAAACGAAAGTTTTAAGGGCGGCCTCGAGTGGCTTCTTGCAGTTGACGATAATTAAGATGGCCGGAAGAACCCACCATTCCATTGTGACGGCTATGTCATGAAAAGAGTTGCCGTCTGGTACTAACAGTGCCATAAGTGCAGCGTAGATGCCCATAATAACGGCGAAGGCGATAAGTTTTGGCCAAGTGAGATTAATGCCCCCAAATAGTTTTTGCAAGAATTTCTTCATATTTATATTATATATGGCTAACAACAAAAATACCCCATGAAGGTGGGGTATTTTTGAAGATAAATCTGTATTATTTGACGCTTTCGCAGATAGCAGTGAAGGCTTTTGGATCGTTGACGGCGAGTTCAGCAAGAACTTTGCGGTCGAGTTCGATGCCCTTGGTCTTCATTCCGTTAATCAAAGTGCTGTAGTTGAGACCATTCTCGTGTGCAGCATTGTTGATGCGGGTGATCCAGAGACTGCGGAGATCGCGTTTGCGATTGCGGCGGTCACGGTAAGCGTAGCTGAGAGACTTGATAACACCTTGCTTCGCGAGACGATAGCTGCGAGTGCGATAGTGTTGCATGCCTTTAGCGGCTTTTAGGATCTTTTTGTGCTTAGCGCGTGCGGCAACTCCTCGTTTAACTCTCATGATTAAGCTCCTAACGCAGTTTTAATGTTTTTAGCAATTTTGCCTTTAACGACAGCAGGGGTCTTCATGTTGCGTTTGCGGGCTTTAGATTTTTTGGCAAGAATGTGGTTGCCAAAGGCACGTTCGCGGATGATTTTACCGTTGTTGGTAATTCGGACGCGCTTAGCGGTACCCTTATGGGTTTTGAGTTTTGGCATTTGATTACCTTTCCTACTTTAGTTGATAGAGTAACGCTTTGGGGTGTAGGGAACCGGTGGGCGTTAGTGCGACCTTATTTATGGCGAACCGTAAAGATAAGGTTGCGGCCGCTCATTTGCGATTTGCCGTCGACGACGACTTGATCGCCAAGCTTCTCGACGATTTTGTTCATGAGTTCGGTGCCGATTTCTTTGTGGGCCATTTCGCGGCCACGAAAGATAATCATTACTTTGACACGATCGCCATCTTCGAGCAGTTCGATGATTTTGCGGCATTTAATATTGAGGTCATTTTCCCCAATTTTCAAACCAAGTCTGATCTGTTTAAGCTCGCTGTTTTTGGTATTTTTCTTGGCGCGGCTTTGTTCTTTCATCTTTTGGTATTGGTATTTACCCCAATCGATGATTTTAACAACTGGCGGGTTCGCGTTTGGCGAAATCTCGACCAGGTCCAAACCGGCGTCGCGTGCCATGAGTTGGGCATCACGACTCGACATAATGCCAAGTTGCGCACCGTCAGCACTAATTACACGAACCTCAGGATGACGGATTTCTCCGTTAATGCGAGTGTGTGAATTGTTGTTACTGATGGCTTTGCTCCTTAAAAAATTAGACTTGTTATGCAATAGATTATACTAAAAAGTCCGAAAAAACACAAGGGGTAGAACAGGGGAGATTAGAATTGAGCGCGATATTGTAGCGACTCGGCAATATGAGGCTCGTCGATATAGGCAGAATCTTCTAAATCTGCGATGGTTTGGGCGACTTTGATAGTCTTAAAATAACTGCGCGCAGAGAGATGAAGTTTATCGGCGGCGTCGTCGAGTAATAATTTGGCACTTGGGGAGATGGCGGCGACGCGGGCGAGCTGAGCAGAGCCAATAGTTGCATTGTGGATGGTCGGGGTGTGATAACGCTTGGCTTGACGTTGGAGCGCGATTCCGATTTGTATTTTAGCACTAGCGTGTTCTACAGTGCTAGATGTTGTGTTTTTTAATAAAACGGAGGTTTCGATGGGGTTTAGCATGAGCGTCATATCTATACGGTCAATGATTGGGCCGGAAAGTTTCTTGCGGTAGTTTTGGATCGCGGATGGACTGCAGACGCAGGCCTTGTGCGACGAGCCGAGATAGCCGCAAGGGCATGGATTCATGGCGGCGATGAGGATAAAATTGCTTGGATAAATAATTTTACGACCGAGGTGATTGAGGTTGATTTGTTTAGTCTCGAGCGGTGTCCGCAGCGCTTCAATGATTTGGCGTGAGAATTCCGGGAATTCGTCCATGAATAGGATGCCATTATGGGCAAGCGAAAGTTCTCCCGGTTGTAGAGTGAGGTTACTGCCGAGGAAATTACTGAGGCTAATGGTGTGATGTGGTGATTGAAAAGGGCGCGTAGTTTGCAGAGGCGTATCAGCCGATATTAATGAATGTATTTTCGTGATATCGATAAGCTCTTGAAGGGTGGGCGGCGGCAAAAGGGCGCGGGCGGCTTGGGCGAGCATGGTTTTGCCTACGCCGGGTGGCCCGGATAATAGAAGATTATGATGTCCGGCCATGGCGATAATGATGGCGCGTTTTGCTTGCGACTGTCCTACGATATCGTCTAGAATAACATGCTCATGCTTATCTTTTTCTGTATTTTTTACATTTTCTTTTAGGGGTAAAATATCGGCAATTGATTTGAGTGAAAGTCATAATTCTCGTAAAGTTTTGACTGGATAAATGTTCAGATCGCGGGCGACTAGCTGTGCCTGAGGTGAATTGGCGGCCGGGATATAGATTTGTTTAATGCCATTTCGCCGGAATGTTTCAAGGGCATTAATGATACCTTTTACGGGTCTAATTTCGCCGCTGAGGGCGAGTTCGCCAATGAATGCCTTGTTGTTCAGGTCTGATTGTAAAAGTTGGTTTGATGAAGAAAGAATAGAGATGGCGATAGGCAGATCTAGCTGTGTACCGGTTTTATGAAGCTCGGCTGGGGCCAGATTGACGGTTATCTTATGGGGCGGAAAAGAGAATAGGGAATTTGTGATGGCGGATCTGATGCGTTGACGACTCTCGTCAATGGCGCGGTTTGGTAGGCCGACGATGCTGAAAGAGGGGAGGCCACGATTCATGTCGCATTCGACGGCCACGAGGTGGCCATCAAAGCCGTAAGGGATAGCTGAATATACTTTTGAGGTTGGCATAGCATCAATATAAGGGGTGCAAGATTGATTTTAAAGCGTGAGTATGATAAAATTTTGGTAGTTGGGGCTGACAAAGCTTAGACGGATTATTAACAACATGTATGCGAGTCGATTTGTGCCGTAAGTACAGTTCATAAATGCAGAAAAAACTGCTAGTAAGCACGTGGCTTTCATGCCAGCTTACGCTTTGGCCTAATTAGTTAGACCTGTCTCTACTCTCGAGATACCATAGCGGGTAGGGGTATCATAGATATGGTATTAAGGCGATTTCTGTGACAAGGAATTGCACGAAAATTCTGTCATGGCTTCAGACCAGTTTTGTCTATTCCAGCTGATTTGTCTCTGCCAAGATGAAAGAACAGACTATGCTCGTAGATTACATGATTGGAGATTTTTCGGACCCGGAGGCAGTATCCGGCAGCTCCACCACTGTTTTATTATTTTTTACAACATGCTTGTGTATAAAATGAACGACCAGCCGGTCGTTTTTTTGATGCCTGCGGCGATTGCTTGGTGGAGGAGACAAAAAAGAAGAAGATCCGGTAACTGCGAGGAAAACCGGATCTTCAGTGTGGAGTGTGGAGTTATATTTTGGAATCGATTTTTTGTTTTTGGCTTTTGTATAAGAATTTTATTCAAAAGCTAACCTTATAATAGTTGTTCAAAATGCTTGTGTCAATAGATTTTTGTTGTAATATTTACAACGGAAATCTATCTGTAAATCAGGGGTGGGTGATTTTTTGCAGATGTGCAAATTATTTGAAAATTGTGATTTCAAGGTGGTAAAAACGGATCTTTGCTTAATGTTGTAAAAGTTACACATGCTGAATGCGCGATAATGACAGATAGGGCGTAGCGCTTTGTTGTAAAAAACACATCAATAAAATGAACAACTAAATTATTGACTTTTGGGTGATGTTTTGATATAGTCAGATTGTGCATTGATAAAAACAAAAACGCACAAAATAAAAACAAACATACAAACAGTGGAGAAACGAATGATTAGAACTTAGAGGGATACGTAATTTGGCGTCGCCATAGCTTATTTCTAGCCATAAATTACACTTCTAGGAGTAAGCTAAGCTCCGCCAAATATTGCAGCGATGCAATGAGCGTAGAGCGCGTATTTGATCAAAATCAGCTAGCACATTAGATACCCAAAACAGAGCAGATTGGATTAAATGCAAGGATGTGCCTCTCTATATGAGAGGCGGTCAATAAAGCTCAAGTAGAGGATTAAAGCTTGTGGCGTATAGTAATGTATTTTTAAGCCAGATAAGCCCCCTCTACTTTGAGCCCAGGTTATGATAATTTATTTGGCCTGGTTTTTGTCTCTTGTGGGGAACTTCGACCTTGTACATTTTGTTGCCGATTAGGTAAAAGAGGAGGTCAGGAGCGGTTAACAGATTTGAGATCGTCGATTCGCTATATAGTCGAAATGAGTTTTGTGGAGTTTCGTTTTGACGGTGTAGGGGATGAGGCGTGGTTTTCAGGCGCGCATAATGACGATTGCGCTTAAGCTTGCATGCTATAATATTTGCATGGGAAAAGCTTGGGATAAAGTTTTGTTGGCTTGTGACGCAATAGCGGGAGTTCTTTTGCTGGGGATGATGTTCTTTACGTCGCCAAGTGGGGTAGGGCCACTGGGGATTTTGCTTTTCTTGATAGCCGCATATGTGCTATTTCTTGGGCTTGCAGTTTTTGGCTGCAGGCTATTTTTTAAGTTTCGGGCTTATTTAAACAAGGTGCACGCGAATGGTATTGAGCGTAAGAGTTATTACTATGGTGCGGCGGTAGCAATCGCGCCGATGGTGTTGTTAGTTTGCTCGTCGTTAGGCGGTATTACGATACCAGAAATTATCTTGGTTTTGTTGGCGGAAATCGTGTTGTGTTTCCTTATTGCCCACGACATTCTATGATATAATAATGCTTATGGATAACTCTGGCGCAGCTAAAGGGGAGAGTTCGAACGAAAAATCAGCTGCTGCTAATCCTTTTGAGGGTGGCGTAGTTGATAATTTTGGCGCTTTTTTGAGTGAGCGGCCAGATTTGAAGCCAGAGGGCATGGAAATGCCGAATATGGGCGTGGAAACTTCGACGTCGGCCGAAAAGAACGAGGCGATGAGCGAAGCGTTGCCGCCGATGGCAAAACCGCAGCCGCCAGTACAAGATCCCGTTAAAAAAGCAGATGATGCTCAGGCGGATAGCCCAGAGATACAAGCCCTAATCGACACGCCGGTGCCGCGCGACGCGGAGCGTTTACCGAAAGCTTACATTGATAATGTAGTGCGAATTATTGATAAAAATAAAAAAGATCCACATCAGCTGGTGACGGATTTGGATATTGCGCGGTGGGATTTGATGAAAAAAGCTTTTAACCGAAATCGGGGTGACGGTAAGTAGATATGGGTGCGACGATAGTTGAATTTTTGGCAATGATAGCCGTAATAGTAGTCATTCTTGTGATTATTTGGAAGATTTTTGCGGGCGCTAAGCGCGATCGTAAAAACTACGAGCGTTCATTAAAGATGGTGCCAATGTTGATTCATTTGCCGCCTAGTACAGACGATATTCAGGGCGGAGGACGCGACGAGCGCGACGTGAATGATGAGCAAATTTCCGAAGCGCAGGTCATGTACAGCATCGTTTCTTCAACACTAACTAAAGGATTGAAGAGTAAGTTGTATGGCCAGCGTCATATTAGCTTTGAAATCGTGGCGCACAATGGTTTTATTAAGTACTACGTTGTGGCGCCAGCAGTATTAACTGACACTTTACAGCAGGCAATCACGGCAGCCTATCCGACTGCGCGACTCGAAGAGGTGGCAGACCCAAATTTCTTTAGCGAAGTCGGCAAGATTGATGCGGTGGCAGGCGGTGAACTGCGTATGAAAGAGGACTACTACTATCCGATTGCGACCTACCAAGACTCAAAGCGTGACGCGAGCCTAGGTCTTATCAACGCACTGTCCGTAGCAAAGAAGGGCGATGGTGTAGGCATACAAATTATGTTCCGGCCGACCGATGGTAGTTGGGTACAAAAATCGTTGCAGCGAGTACAAAATATTCGCGATGGGAAAAAGGCTAGAAACCAAGCGAACAATCTTTTGGGTCGTGCTGTGTATGGCGCGGGTAATTTAGTTGGTGATGTGGCGCAGGCGTTATGGCAACCGCCAGAAGAACATGAGCGATACAAAGATTCTGAGAAGATTTTGACAAATCTAGAACAGGAAGAGATTCAACGTATTGAAGAAAAGACAAAATACCCTGGCTTTGAAGTTCTAATACGTATTTGCGCAAGCTGTGATTCAAAGCAACGATCGGAAGGCTTATTGCAGAACGTCGTATCGATTTTTTCGCAGTTCGATTTGCAGAATTATAATGGCTTTCGCTATGACCCACTAAAAAATAGCGAATCGTTGGCGCGAGAGTATATATTACGGTCGTTCCCACAAACGCAACGTGACATGATTTTGAACAGCGTCGAAATGGCATCTTTATTCCATCTGCCGGCACAAAATGCGATTCCAACTTCGCAAGTCGAGCGCCAAGCGACAAAACAGGTTGATGGTCCGGCGAAATTAGCTGAAGATGGCGTGATTTTGGGCGTGAACGAATTCCGAGGCGAGCAGAAGACGATTCGCTTGCGCGACAAGGACCGCCGCCGTCATACTTACGTGATTGGTTCTACTGGTATGGGTAAGTCTATCTTGCTCACGAATATTGCCTATCAGGATATGTGTGATGGGCGTGGCTTTTGCTTTATCGATCCGCATGGTGATGCCGTTGAGTTGTTGCTCAGTAAGGTGCCGCCGGAGCGTATGGACGACATAATCTTGTTCGAGCCGGGTAATTTGGATAATCCGGTCGGTATGAATATGTTCGAGTTCCAGAGCGAAGACCAAAAGGACTTTATCGTTCAGGAATCATTGAACATGTTGGTGAGTTTGTATGATCCGGGCAACCAGGGTATCTTTGGTCCGCGCGCTCAGCACATGTTCCGCAATGCGGCATTGTTGCTGATGAGCGATCCGGCGGGCGGTACTTTTATCGATGTACCACGTTGTTTTATTGATCCGGAATTCGTGAAGAGCAAATTAAAGTATGTAACCGACAAAACGGTTTATGACTATTGGACAAAAGAATTCCCGGCATCACAAAAATCGAGTGAAGCAGGCGAGGTGACGAGCTGGTTCGTGTCGAAGTGGGGTCCATTCTTGAGCAATAAAATGATGCGTAATATTTTGGGTCAGCCAGTGTCGGGTTTCAATATTCGCGAAATTATGGATAACAAAAAGATTTTGCTCGTAAACCTATCAAAGGGTAAGACAGGCGAATTGAATGCGAAATTGCTTGGTATGATTTTCGTGATGAAGTTCCAGGCGGCCGCAATGAGTCGCGCCGATACGCCGGAAGATGAGCGTCAAGACTTCTGTCTGTTCGTAGACGAGTTCCAGAACTTCGCAACAGAGAGCTTCGAATCGATTCTATCGGAAGCCCGTAAATATCGTTTGAACTTGGTCTTGGCAAACCAGTTTATGACACAGTTGACTGACAAGATTCGCGAAGCGGTATTGGGTAACGTTGGTACGATTATGTCTGGTCGTTTAGGCGTAACGGATGCCGAGTTGATGGAGAAAGCTTTTGCGCCGGTCTTTACGGCGGAAGACTTACATAAACAGCCAAACTTTAATGCGATTGCGACCGTAATGATGTTTGATATGCCGACATCGCCGTTCACGATGAAGTTGATACCGCCAATGGGGGAGTCGGATCCGGAATTGATGCGACGGATGCGCGAGTATGCCTTGTCGAAGCATGGCCGACCACGAGCCGAAGTTGAAGCGGAGATTGATGCGCGACTTGCGGCAACAGAAGAGAAGCCGAAGCCGGCCGAAGGGGCAGCTCCGGCGGCAGCGGGTGCCGCTGGCGCAATGACCGTAGATAATGCACCAAAGTCTAGTACGAAGCCAAAAGAAAGCTTCTTGGATTCTTGGTTGAGAAAGAAGGCGGAACTTGACGCGAAGGCTAAGCAGGAAGCGCGTGAAGCGATGGCGAAGAAGACCGTCGAGAAGCCCGTTGAAAAACCAGTGGAGGCTACTGCGGCAACAGAAGCTCAATTAAATGAAAACCCGATGATTGATGAAGAGCCTGTCGGGGCCGCGGCGCCAGTGGCGCCGCAACCAGCGCAACCGATGATTAGGGATAATCATTCGGGTCGGGCAATGCCGACGACGGAAGATAAGGCGCGACCGGCTGCGCCGACTGTGATTCCAAATAAACCATCAGCGCAACCAACACAGCCAATAAAAAAGAACATCGAGCCATTGAAGTCTGGTCTAGAGTTTGAAGAGGCGCCAGTCGAGGTTGAGGCGGCCGATGAATTGAATGAGCGTAACGATGGTACAAGTTGGGTGGCGACAGCAGCTAAAAACGCTGCTATTCAATCGCTCGAATCGGAAAAATTAGCAGAGGACGCCAAGAATCCTGGCTATTCGATTGAGCCAATGGGGCTAAAGATTCACCATGAAGCACGTGAATTGAAACTCGAACATAAGAAGCCGGCGGTGCAAATACCGGTGGCGGCCGTACAGCAGTCGCAGCCGATTGCAAAACAGCAGCCAGTAGTACAAGCGGCGCAACCCGCTGCTCCGGCACAAAAGAAGGACGGAGTGACCGTATCGCAGGAAGATGATGGTACGGTTTTGAGATGGCGTTAAAAAAGTCATTTCTACAAAAAAGACGGGGTCGAACCCGTCTTTTTGATTTGAAGGGCCTTAGAGCGCGAATTAAGGGGCTTATACTTGATTTTTAGATAGGAAGCGGGTAGTATTATATATGTATTAAATATCAAAGTTGAGGTAAGTATTATATGGCTGCAACGAAAAAAGCCGGTAGTGGGGCCGGTGAGGAATATGATGCGTCCGAGATTCAGGTTCTCGAAGGGCTTGAGCCGGTTCGCAAACGTCCAGGCATGTACATTGGTTCAACTGGGTATGAAGGTCTACATCATTTAATTAAGGAAATCGCCGATAACTCGATTGATGAAGCTATCGCGGGTTTTGCGACACACGTTAAGGTGACGTTGTTAGCCGATGGTGGTTGTCGCGTGGATGATGATGGACGTGGTATTCCGGTTGATATTCATCCAAAAACAAAAATGTCTGCACTTGAAACCGTATTAACCGTTCTGCACGCAGGCGGTAAGTTTGGCGGCGGTGGTTACAAAGTATCATCAGGTTTACACGGCGTAGGCTCGTCCGTGGTGAATGCCTTATCGACCCATATGGTCGCCGAAGTATATAAAGATGGCAAGATTCATCATGTGGAGTTTGAGGTCGGTAAAACGTCAGTGCCATTTGGCGTGACTGGCAAGACTGATAAACACGGCACAAGCATTACTTTCTACCCGGATCCGGCAATTTTTAAAGAAACTGTCGAGTTCGATTATGACTGGGTGGTAAATTATCTTCGTCACCAGGCTTATTTGACGAAAGGCATTTTGACTTCCGTTTATGACGAGCGTACCGGCAAACGTGATTCTTTCTATTTTGAAGGTGGTATCAAGAGCTACGTACGTCGCATGAATGAAGGCAAGGAAGTTTTAACGGAAGATATCTTTTATGTTGAAAAACAAATTGAAGATAGCGTGGTCGAAATTGCCGTGCAATATAATGATACGTTTTCGGAAACTTTGCGCCCATTCGCAAACAACGTGCTAACGCCGGATGGCGGTATGCATGTAGTTGGTTTTCGTACGGCTTTGAACCGCTGTATTAATGATTACGCACGCAAAAATGGTCTCTTGAAAGAAAAGGAAGACAATTTGACGGGCGATGACATTAAGGAAGGTTTGACGGCGGTAGTCTTGGTTAAAATTCCAGATCCACAGTTCGAGGGGCAGACCAAGAATAAGCTCGGCAACCCAGAAGTGCGCGGTTATGTCGATAAAGTCATGAACGAATACTTCTCGTATTATTTGGAAGAACATCCAGATATTGCGAAAAAGATTGTAACGAAGGCGACTTTGGCCGCCCGCGCTCGCAAGGCCGCACGCGCCGCACGCGATAATGTAATTCGTAAGGGCGCATTTGAAGGTTTGAATTTACCTTCGAAGTTAGCCGACTGTTCTTCGCGTGATCGCACTGAATGTGAACTCTTTATCGTAGAGGGTAACTCTGCGGCTGGTTCCGCAAAGGAAGGTCGCGATTCGAAGATTCAGGCTATCTTGCCACTACGTGGTAAGGTATTAAATACTGAACGCGCGCGCCTTGATAAGATGTTTGCGAACGCTGAAATCGTCTCGTTAATTAAGGCGATGGGCGTAGGTATTGGTGATCAATTTGATATTAATGGTTTACGTTACTATAAGATCGTATTCATGACGGATGCCGATGTTGATGGTGCACATATCTCAACTTTGCTATTAACATTCTTCTTCCGCTACATGCCTGATGTGATTAAGGCGGGGCATGTCTATCTCGCAAAACCGCCGCTATTTGGTTTGATTAAGGGTACTGGTAGTCAGCGTAAAATCGAATATATCTATAACGAGGAAGCGCTCGAGCATACCTTGTCGAAGAAAATCGAAGAGCGCAAGGCTGCTGGCGTAAAAATTAATCCAGAAGATGAACGCTTCAAGCAGGCTGGCTATACAGCACAGCAGCGCTTTAAGGGTTTGGGCGAAATGGATGCTGCTCAACTTTGGGAAACTACAATGAATCCAGAAAAACGTACCTTGATTCGCGTAAATATTGAAGACGCCGAAAAGGCTGATGCAATCTTTACAAAGTTAATGGGTTCAGAAGCAGAACTTCGTAAAAACTTTATTCAGTCCCGTGCAGCAACGGTCGACCTGGACGATTTGGACTTCTAAGGAGAATGAATTATGGCAGATAAGAATAAGAAACAACCAAATTTGGATCCAGAAGAACCAGAGAAAAACAGCAAGATTGGTGGCGTGCCGGACGCTGATGACGACAAGGGTCTCGATGAGGCGCTTGGCGACGTCGTAAATGGCACCGAAGAGGAAGCGATTGAGCGCGCTGAGTCTGAAGAAACCGAAGACGAAGAAATTGTGAAGGTCGGTGGCCTACAAGCACACCGCGCCGAAGACGGCATCGAGGAATTGACCGTCGAGAACGTGATGGAAGATAGCTTCCTACGTTATTCGATGTCGGTCTTGATTGACCGTGCTTTGCCGGATGTACGTGACGGCTTGAAACCAGTAAACCGCCGTATTCTTTACGCAATGAACAAGAACGGCTGGAAGGCTCCACATGCAACAGTGAAGTCCGCCCGTATCGTTGGTGAAGTAATGGGTAAATACCACCCACACGGT
>CAMHIH010000015.1 GCA_946185175.1 uncultured Candidatus Saccharibacteria bacterium | reverse complement strand
CGGAAGTGCCGATGATTTGGCTGTGTTTAATGACGAGGCTTTAGTGCGCGCCGTGGCAGCTTCAAAGATTCCGGTGATTACCGGAATTGGGCATGAAGTTGACGAGAGTTTGTGTGACTTAGCGGCGGACGTGGTGGCATCAACGCCATCGAATGCGGCGCAAATGTTAACGAAAGATAAGCGTCAAATTAGGGCAGATATTCGCAGTGATTTAGAACGAACAAAAAATTTATTCAATTCTAAGATCGACGAATTAATTACGCAAAACAGGGGTGAAATTGCGAAAGTTGGGCGCGAAATCGTTGTGAAAATTACAACACAGGAGACGGAAGTAGCGGGACTTGTTCGGACATTGGAAGAATTGAATCCAGAAAGAGTTTTGGCGCGAGGTTATGCTTTAACGCGGGGGAAACTTGAAAAAGGCGCCGAAATTGAAATCGTTACAAGTGATAGAATTGCGAAAGCGGATATTAAGGAAGTAAAGGAGCGAAAAAATGGCTAAGAGCATTAGTGATAAGATTGCCGAGTTAAAGGAAGGGGTCGACTGGTTTTACTCGGATGATTTTAAACTAGAGGACGCGAGCGAGCGTTATAAAGAGCTGACGACGTTAGCTAAAGAAATAGAACAAGACCTTGATAATTTGAAAAATGACATTAAAGTAATTGACGAGGATTTTAGCAAATAATCTTGTAAAAACGCTTTTGCTAAAATATAATTTCATTATGGATCAGAATTCGATGGGTGGATATCCGCCAATGCAGGGCCAAGAACCGATGCCTTCCCCGGAAGGTTACAATAACGGTTTTGGTGGTGGAATGAACCCGATGCCTGCAATGAATCAACCGCAACCGATGGGTCCTGGCCAGATGCCAGCACCAAATACTGGTATGGCTCCAGCTCCAGTTCCGCCAATGCCGGAATCAAAATCTAAGAGCACTTTGGTTGAGACGATTATCTTAGTAGTTGTTTGTATCATTGCGGCCGTGGCAATTGTTTTTGCCGTTCTATTCTTTATGCGCTGGAATGATTTGAATGCTGACTTTACTGCAAAGAAGGATCGTGAAGTCGCAGAGGCCGTAAAAGCTCAGCAAGACGCCGACAACGAGGCCTTAGCTGAGAAACTGAAAGAAGAAAAAGAGCTGTTTAGTGGTCCGGAAGATTTTGGCTTAATTAACTTTAGCTATCCAAAAGTTTGGAAAGTATACGAAGCCCAAGATGGCACAAACAATAGTGACTATATGGCATATTTTGCACCGACGAAGGTCGGATCAATCAACGACATGGATTCACGCTATGCTTTGCGCTTCCAGATTTTGAACCGCTTATATGATACGGTCGCTAGCACTTATGCGCAAATGGCGAAACAAGGAATCTTGTCTGCAGTTACCTTCTCGGCAGATAATGGTAAAATCACTGGTACTCGTTTTACTGGCGAATTATCGACTGGTATCGTTGGTATAGTTGTAGTGGCTAAGGTTAACGATAAGACCTTAATCCTGCAAACCGATTCGCAAGAGGATTACGAAAACGCCTTTAATAAGATTCTCGACACCTTGCGTCGCGGAAACTAGTTAAAACGCTGTTGCTTTGCACCTCACTCTCGGCTGATGTAAAATGAGGCCATGGAGAGTGAGGTTTTTAGTGCAAATTCCAGCACAGTGGTGGTGGCGCATGAGTTAAAAGCGCCTTTAAGCCTCATGCGCCAATTGGCATTATCTTTGGAGCTCGAGCAAGACATTGATCGGGCGCATCAGATTAGCGAAAAAATTGTCGCCACAGGTGATCGTGCGATTCGGCAGGTAAATGACTTAACGAAGATTGCGCGACTGGACGAGGCGCTGTTCGAAATGGAGCCGGTGAACCCGCGGATGGTTTGCGATGATGTCGTGAACGAGCTGTGGCGTTTGTTTAGATTCAACCATCGGGAATTGCGTATTGAATATCGTAACAAGAAGCGCCTCGTGGTGGGAAATCGGCAGTTACTATACTCGGTTGTATATAACTTTTGCCTGAACGCGATGAGCTATGGCGGTGAGGAGCTGCCAAGTATTGTATCGGTGAGCGACAAGTACGGCACGAAGATTCGGATTGCGGTGCGAGATTTTGGTCCAGCAATTCCAACCAAGATTTGGCGCGAAATTAAAGACGGATTTGTAAAGCAGCCGGTTGAGATTGCGATGCGACCTGGCTCATCTGGTTTAGGTTTATATATCGCGGCGAAATTTACGAATTATATGCAGGGAGATTTTGGGCTAATTCGGCACCGTGATGGCACAAGCTTTTATATCGACTTGCCGGTAAGTGGGCAGTTGAGTCTAGTGTAATGATTGCGATTGTTGAAGATGATAGGGGGTGGGAAGACTACTACCAACAACTTTTGACGGACTACGACTTGAGATGCTTTCATGATGGGTTGGCGGCGGTGCAGTGGATGGATAAGGTGGTGCCGGAATTGGTAATATTGGACATCCTATTAACTGGTCCGACGGGTTTTGCGGTGTTGAATGAGATGCAGAGCTATCCGGAGTTGGCAAAAGTGCCGGTGATTGTGGTCAGTAGTGTAGCGTTGCCGGAAAACGAGCTCGTAAAATATGGCGTATGGGCTGTTTTTGATAAAGGTGATATGATGCCGCAAGATTTGCTAAAAAGCGTCCAGACGGCCTTAGAAAGGGGCAGAAATGGCAAATAATCCACGGGATAAGCGTACGCAGGCGATCGTATTGAAGCGGACAAATTATGGCGAGGCGGATCGAATCTTGCAGCTATTAACACCGGAAGGAAAAAAGAGCGTAATAGCGAGGGGCGTGCGTAAAGAGAAATCTAAATTGGCGGGCGGTATTGAGTTGTTTTCTGTCTCTGATGTGATGATTCATGAAGGGCGCGGCGAACTCGGTATTTTGACTAGTGCGCGTCTGGCGGAACATTTTGATGTATTGGTAACGGATTTGGATTTAATTGAGCGGGCTGGAACTATGCTGCGCGAAGTAAATCAGCGCGCGGAGCAAGTTGATTCGCCGGAATTTTTTAATATTCTGCATCAGGCTTTGCGAGCGATGCAAGCGCATCATGCCGAGGAGGGGCGTTGGCGAGATGTTTTACGGGCGTGGTGGAGCTTAAATTTGGCGCGAATTGCTGGCGAAGAAGTTAACCTGCGTTTTGATAACGTTGGCGAAAAACTGTTAGCTGAGGAGTATTACCATTGGGATCAGGAAAGTATGGCTTTAGTGAAGCATCCGAGTGGGCAAATTGGCGTAGATCATATTAAATTAATGCGCGTAATGGTGTCGACGCCGATTGAAGTGACATTAAAGGTACGTGGAGCTGATGCGCTAATTGATGAAGTGGCTTATATTGCGAAATGTGTCGAACGAGCCAAGAATTAATAAAGAAAATGACAGATAAAATAACCCCCGCCGTTAAACGGTGGGGGTTTGTGAGGTAGGCAAGTGGGCTGGGTGTCCGTTGATGAAAAAACGAAATTCTTTGCTGAGAAAAATGGCGACGGCGGCGGGTGCGTCAAAGGCCTTTTTCCAATGAAAGTTGTCGAGATTGAAATCGTCTGCAACTTCGTAGTTTAGGGCGAGAACAGTATCGGTAACCTTGAATTGAATTTGCTTTATTTTAGTAATTTCTCGCTGGGTATGGTTGATGGTTTGCAGAGCACGGCGGTGGTCGAGATCGGTTTTGTCGGCGAAGATTAAGCCGGCGTCGACGAGGTTGTGGATGTCTTGGCAATCACTGTGGTGCGCGATGGCGTGCGTGATGATTGAGATGTCGCTGTCGCTAAGTGGACGCTCGTTGCCCCAGTGCGAAGCAAGGTAGGCCTGGGCAATGCGGGCGCCATTGGCGGCATGATTGGCATCTCCGCAGATGAGGCCACAATCGTGCAAGAGTCCGGCGATGTCGGCCAACAAGATTTCATAGCGATTGCCGCCGGCGCGCTGGACGAAATCCTTTGCCGTGTTGGCGACGCGTAGCCAGTGCTGTTTGCCGTGGTCGCAGCCGAATTTTATTTCAATGTCGGCGTCGTATTGGCCGACCATCTGCGCCCACTCTTGCCATTCTGGGTCGTGGATAATGCGTGCGTGAAGTTGGTCGAGAAACACCATAAGAACCACTCCATTCCAAAATAATCTACCTTTTAAGGTGCGTAAGACAATTATATCTTGAAAGGTGCTATAATCGAAATATGGAAGAATACGATTATCTCATCGGTGGTTTTAAAGGTGGCCTTCGGGCCTAGTATTCTTGTGACTCATAGAGCAGAACTTAGGGGGATTGATAGTATTTTGAAAGGAGAAAAATATGGCAAAAATGGAAGATATTGTTAGCCTTTGCAAACGACGTGGTTTTATTTGGCAAGGATCGGACGTCTATGGTGGTATGGCTGGAACGTGGGATTTTGGCCCACTCGGCGTCACTTTGAAGAAGAAAATCATGGACGCCTGGTGGCAATATTGGGTTGAGAATCGCGAAGATATGTATGGCGTGGACGCGGCGATTATTATGAATCCGCAAGTCTGGAAGGCGTCTGGTCACACAGAAACCTTTAATGATCCGCTTGTAGAATGCAAAGAGTGCCACAATCGTTTTCGTGCTGATAAGATGTCCGATGAGATTTCTGAGCACGTTACGACGGATGAATTCAAGGCTCTCAACTTGAAGTGTCCGAATTGCGGTAAGACGAATTGGTCGGACATTAAGCAGTTTAACGGCATGTTCAAGACTAATGTCGGCACTGACCCTGACAATATTGTCTACCTTCGCCCCGAGACCGCGCAGGGTATCTTTACGAACTATAAGAATGTCGTTGATACGATTTATCCTGATTTGCCTTTTGGTATTGCACAGCAGGGGAAGGCTTTTCGTAACGAGATTTCGCCGCGCGATTTCATTTTCCGCTCGCGTGAATTTAATCAGATGGAGATTGAATATTTCGTCGATCCAGAGACCTGGGAAGAGAACTTCGATAAGCTCTTGGCGGGATGTCATGATTTCCTTGAAAATAAGATGGGACTCCGTAAAGAAAATATTCACGAATTAGATGTACCAGCCGAAGATCGCGCGCATTATTCGAAGCGAACGATTGATATCGAATTCGACTATCCAATTGGTTGCGAAGAATTGATGGGTATTGCTTATCGTACGGATTTTGATTTAAGCAATATTCAACGCGAAAGTGGCAAGAACATGGAATACATCGTAAAAGGTGGCGGTAAGCGCTTTATTCCGCACGTGATTGAACCTTCGATGGGCGTAGAGCGTCTCGTAATGGCGGTTTTGTGCACGGCTTACTCAGAAGATGAGGTGAATGGCGAAAAGCGCACGCTTTTGAAGCTTTCGAAAGATTTGGCGCCATATCGCTTCTGCGTATCGCCATTATTGAAGAATAAACCAGAGTTGGTCGCGAAAGCGAAAGACGTCTACAATGCTTTGCGTAAGAAATACGGCAATGTGACTTGGGACGATTCTGGTAATATTGGTAAACGCTATCGCAAGCAGGATGAAATTGGTACGCCAAAGTGTGTAGTGATTGATTTCGATACGCTTGAGGACGATACGGTAACCGTGCGTGACCGTGATACAACCGGACAGGTACGCGTCAAAATAGCAGAGTTGTAGAAACGGAAATTGGGCAAAGAAGAAGCCCCCAGTTTTCTGGGGGCGAATTGCCGTGGAAAGGTCTAGTACAAGTGCATCTCGATGAAGCGGCTCTCGCGCTTGCGGGCGCGCTCGGTGTTCGGGGCGTTAGGGTCGTGCTTGTAGATGCGGCGCATCTTCTTGTCGACTCGACGCTTATCAAACTTGAGAAACGTGGGGTTGGGGCAGTTGCTCTTGCGGTAGCTGCGAGACATGCGGTCTCCTTTCGAACTGAACGAGTGCTACTGTGACCTTTTGGGGCAATATTCTATTATTATAGCACACTTTGCGCAAAAAGTCAATAAGGTGTGCGTTTTTTTGGGGGGGGTTAATCGAGTAATTCGACGTCCGTTACGTACATCACTTCGCAGGCGTTATCGCCGGTGTCATCGCGCGTGAGGCTAGATTTGAGCTCATAATAGACGGATGGCTCGGATGTGTCGCGCAGAATGAGGTCGACTAAATAGCCCTTGAGCTTAACGTAGTCGCCGCGTTTTACGTTTTTGATTTGTGCTAGGATTTTTTGGTCCTTTGGGACGAGATGGTTGTTGGAGTATTGCGTGACTAACTCGTCGTAATTTTTGCCAATAATCCATTCGGACATCTTGGTGATTTCGGCCGACATTTCGCGCTGGCCGCGTAGCCAGACGATGAGATTGCTGTGGGCCGCCATGTCACCCCAGGCGATGCTAAGGTCGCGCGGTGCCGCTCGATCATATAACGAGCCGCTGTTGTAATCGTCTAGGCCAACAACGAGACCCTGGATTTCGTATGAGGCCAAATATCGCATATTAGCCTTCCAACCGGAGCCCGATACGGTCGCTGTGCCAACTTCGACTTTGGTCTGAGTTGGCGCGGGGACGTCGTTGATGGTGCGAAATTCACGTACAGTGGCGGCGAGAACAAATGGAGTAGCGCAGAGCGCGGCGATAATAATAGCTAAGCCAACAAGAATAGCTATTAAGACTTTTGTAGTGCGCTTGGTTTTAGGATTGCTTGGATTTTGCATATTTGTGACTGTTGTCAATTATTAGTTTTTCGTAGCCGTATTTACGCAGAGCATTGAAGACTGATTTTTTGTAATGAATACTGACAGCCGTGGGTGGCAAGTTCGCTTTATTGGGGATGAATGCAATCGTGTAATGGTTGGCGATGATCCATTTGAGGTTGCGTTTTTGGTATTGCAAATTATTCTCGGAATTGGTGAGATTTATGTAGTCTTTTTCGATTGTGAGCGCACGGTGTTGGCGTTGATTGTCGCGTAATACTTTTAAGGTGCGCGAAATGCGGTGTAGGTATGTTGCGGCATAGATAATAATTCCTAGAAAAACTAGCATAAAAACCAGAAAAAGAAAAATTTCGGTCATGATGTATTCATAGAAGAAAAAGATACACATGATGCTGGAGAGCGTTATATAAACCGGGATGGTATTCGTGACGGGATGAACTTTGCTCTGGGGGTTACGTTTGATTTGCTCAAAATGCGCCATGATGGCAAAAAGTTCGTGGCAGTATTTGCGGTCGATTTTGATGCCGGATTTTTTGGATTGATCGAGCTGAATGCGCATGCTGATTAGATTTCGTAAATTTTGTAGCTTTTGCCGGCATCGCCAACAATTTTGCCGTCTTGAATAATTACGCCGATGCCGTCAGGAATACAAATAAGATGCGAATTGTGACTAGGCACCCAGCCATCCATGTTTTCGCCACGATAACCGGGGAAAATGGAATACTTGCCAAGTAGTTCAACGCCGGTTTTGTATTGACGGCGAATTTCACGGCGAGTGTCAATGTACT
The DNA here is from genome assembly GCA_946185175.1 of uncultured Candidatus Saccharibacteria bacterium. Classification (GTDB taxonomy): domain Bacteria; phylum Patescibacteriota; class Saccharimonadia; order Saccharimonadales; family Saccharimonadaceae; genus UBA2834. The sequence goes on along the minus strand of CAMHIH010000015.1, from coordinate 4,618 downwards.
TGCCGAGTACGATTGAGCCACCACCGCCGCCATAGATTGTGCCGCCATGTTCGCTATAATTTTTGAGTACAAATTCGAAGCCAGTGCGGTCAAATTCGTCCATCAAGGTATCAACGTCGCCACCACCGACATAAATGGCGGAAAAATTGCCAAGATGCTCAAAGCCAGTTAAATCGTCGGCGAGATGGAAAGTGACGTCGCTGCGACCATGCATGTTAATCATATCTTGCATCCATTCCATGGCGTGAAGCATTTTTTCGTTTTCGCGAAAACCGGTTGCGACATAGAGGATGTTGCTATGAAGTGGAATTTCTTTAAAAAAGATATTATCGAGAACTTGAGTGGCTTTTTCATCACCGCCACCAGATAAGAAAATTTTGCCAGTTGTCATACGTTTAGTATATCAAATATGGGTGATAAGTTTATGTTAAGATGATGCTATGGATTATAGTGGTTTAAAAATACCGAATCATGTGGCGATTATTGTTGATGGCAACGGACGTTGGGCAAAAGAACGCGGCATGATGCGACTTCAAGGGCATGATGCGGGTTTTGAGAATTTGGTTAGTTTAAGCAAATATATCTTATCGAAAGGCGTTAAATATCTGAGCCTATATGTTTTTTCGACGGAAAATTTTAAACGCGAAAAAGCGGAAGTTGATCATTTAATGGATTTGTTTGTCTTGATGTATAAAGATAAACTACGTGAATTTATGCAGAACAATATTCGAGTGGTTTTTTCGGGGCGCGATGAGCCTTTGCCGAAAAAGGTAATTAAAGCGCGCGATGAACTCGTGCGCGAAACGGCAAACAATACTAGCGGTACGATAAATTTCTGCATGAATTATGGCGGTAGGGCGGAAATTTTGGACGCGGTCAAAAAGATTGTGGCTAGCGGCGAAGATGTTTCGGACTGGCAAGAGAGTGATTTTGCGAAATATCTATATCAGGATTTGCCAGATGTAGATTTAATGATTCGGACTAGTGGCGAATTGCGTTTGAGCAACTTCTTGTTGTGGCAAAATTCTTACGCAGAGTTCTATTTTCCAGAAACAAAGTTTCCGGATTTTCATGAAGCGGATTTTGACCGTGCGATAGTTGAATATACAAAGCGCGATCGGCGGTTTGGTGGTATCAAAAAATAAAGCCCCAAGCTTTTGACTTGGGGCTGTGTGGGGATAGGGCGACTTAGGTTTATTGATTTTTCTGAAGCTTAATGCGGAGCTCGCGGAGCATTTCTTTGAGGGTCGCTTCGGCGTCGATAGCTTCTTCGAGCTGGGCGCGGGTGCTTTCGACGCGGGCGCGTCTCTCGGGTATGCCAGCGCGATAAACATCAAACATGCTGTCGCCGTTTTTGACCGCATCGTCGCAAGCCTTGATTTGTTCGTCAAGATCGCGACAAGCTTCCGCGTAGGAATTTCTGAGAGCATCAATGACCTTTGCGGTTTCTGTGGAGCGGTCCGCAATGATGTTGTTGAGAAAATCCCGCACGAGGCTGTGGGTCTCAGCCATATAATCACCTTCTTCCTAGCATGAAAAGAGCTCACGAATGATTATATGATTATGCGACAGATTAGCTAAGAGGTCAAATCTGTTTCTTTTTAGCCTTGTTGTGCTCGGATTTGTTTGACGGAGCAGCAGCGGCGGCCTTTTTGGCCTCGAGCTCCTTTTCTTTAGGCGATTTTTTATTCTTCTTGGTTTTATCTTCGGCGGGTTTTGGCGTGAAGTCTGGCAAGAAGGAGCGGAGTTGACTAACAAGCTTATGTCGTGCGTGACGACTAAAGACTTTGTCTAGCCAGCCTGGATTTGGCTTTGAGTTTTTTGTAGTAATAATTTCAACAACATCGCCCTGTTTGAGCTTAGTGCGTAGGTCGACCATTTTGCCATTTACGATGGCGCCAGTACATTGGGCGCCGATTTCGCTGTGCAGGCGATAGGCAAAATCAAGTGGCATGGAGCCTTTTGGTAAGTCGATAATGTCGCCTTTTGGCGTGTAAACAAAGATTTTGTCGGCAAAGAGATTGAGTTTGAGCTTCTTTTCGTCGATTTTTTCACCAGAAGCCAACTTTGTGGCGGATTCTTGCAGCTCCTTAATCCAAAGAAGATTGGATGGCAATTTACTGACGCGACCTTCGGTGTAGGCGGAAGTGAGCTTTTGTTCGTTATAGAAGAAGGTAGCAGCAAGACCACGTTCGGCATAGTCGTGCATTTCGAAAGTGCGAATCTGAAACTCGACGATTTGTTTGTCGCTTGTGATGACCGTAGTGTGGAGTGACTGGTAGCCATTTTGTTTTGGCATGGCGATATAATCTTTAACGCGACCATCCATGGGTTTAAAAAGAGAATGAATAATGCCTAATACTAAATAGCATGTCGTAGTGTCTTCAACGATGAAGCGCAACGCGATAATATCGTAAATGCGATCAATGTTTTGGTTATATTTGGCAAGCTTTTTGTGGAGAGAGTAGATAGATTTGACGCGGCCGTCGCACTTGTATTTGATGTGTTCTTTCTTGAGGGCTTGTTCGACGGCTTCCTGAGCGGATTTGAGCTTTTTGTCGGCCTTCTTGAGGCGTTCGGCTGTTAGGTTTTTGAGTTCCTCGTAACGTTTTGGGTTAACGTACATGAAGCTAGTTTCTTCGATTTCGACACGTACGCGGCCCATCTGAAGGCGGTCGGCAAGTGGGGCGAAGACCTCGAGTGATTCGCGAGCGATTTTTTTCTGTTTTTCGGGCGGTAGAGCGCCAAGAGTGCGTAAATTATGGAGGCGATCGGCAAGCTTAATGATTAATACGCGAATATCTTGTCCGGTGGCGATTAGTAGCTTGAGGAGATTATCGCCGGTTTTTGGCAGATATTCGTTTAGGTCTTTCATGCCAGAGCGGGCTTTACTGAGCTTAGTGACGCCATTGACCAAAAATGCGACGTCTTTACCAAATTGTTCTTCAATTTCTGCCAAGGTTAGAGGGGTATCTTCGACAGTGTCATGCAAGACGCCGGCGATAATAGTGTCCTCGTCCATATTCCATTCTTCGAGGATCTTCATAACTGCAAGCGGATGAATAATATAGGGTTCGCCGGTTTTGCGAAGTTGACCTTCGTGAGCCTTAGTGGCGACCTCTATGGCTTGCTTCAATCGAGGTGAAGGTTTCGTCATATAAGCATTATAACATTATATCTGTTATAGCTGAGTATTTATTTGCCTTTGTATTCGATGGCGGAGCGGCAGGATTTACATTTTCCTACGGTGCCGGTAATGGAGTTGGTTTTGCCGCAATGTGGACACTTGACGACATGTGGAGTTTTTTGCTTGGAGGTGATTTCTTTTTCGCGTAATTTGAGGTCGTTTTCTTTGCGGATTTCGACTTCTTCGGCCTGTTTTGTGGATGCATATTGACTCATCATGCTGCGGATGTTGTTGCTTAGGCCAGATATGAAGCTTTTGAGTAAATACGAAACAATTAGTATAACAACGCCGACGATAAGGATAAATTGGCCGTAATCGGCGAGCTTTGGGTAGAGTTCAAAATTGAGAATATCCGATAGGTAGGGGATGGTGAAGCCGAGGTTGAAGTTTTCAGTGGCGAGTTGTAGGCCGCGCGGGACGAGCAAAATAAGTCCGGCTAGCATTAAAACTACTGGAGTACGAAAGAAATGGCGTTCGCCGTAGATAAAGTAACGGGCAATTACCATAACGACGCCTAGGGCAGGCAGAAAATAGAGAACGATCAATACGACCGGTAAGCTGCAAATTAGTTTTACTAAACCATTAGTTGAAAAAATCCTACGTAAACTCATGAAATTTATTATATATCTTTTAATAAAAAACGTTTTGGCCGCCGCTAAAAGAATTTGACCGTTCTATTAATACTGTCTCCTGAGAGCTGAGGCAGTATTTTGTTGTGTTATATAATTAGAGGTAATGAAGATTTATTCGTGGAATGTGAATGGCCTTCGGGCGGTGCTCAAAAAAGGGGCATTACAGGACATGGTCGAAAAAGAGCGGCCAAATATTCTTTGTTTGCAAGAGACCAAAGCTCAGCAGGGGCAGGCGGAGGTGGACTTTGCGGAATATGAAGAGCTTTGGAACTCTGCGGAGCGGGCGGGTTATTCTGGGACAGCGATTTTTACGAAAATTAAGCCGTTAGCAGTGCGCTATGGGTTTCCGGCCGAAATAGAGGCGTCAATTGATGGTTGGCAGGATGCTTTCGGTGATGCGCGCAAAGAAGGGCGCGTTTTGGCGGCGGAATACGAGGATTTTTACTTGATTAATGTTTATGTGCCGAATGAAAAAGATGACTTGGGGCGACTAAAATATCGTGAATTAGTATGGGATAGGGCTCTATTGGAGTACATGCGTCAGCTCGATAAAATGAAACCCGTGTTGGTTTGTGGCGATTTTAATGTTGCGCATGAAGAAATTGACCTAGCGCGCCCAAAGCAAAATGAGGGTCATGCTGGTTTTACGAAGGAGGGGCGCCAGGGCATGACGAATTATCTATCGGCGGGCTTTATTGATACTTATCGGGCACTTCATCCGGAAGAGGTGAAATATTCTTGGTGGTCATATAGGGGTGGGGCACGCGCTAAGAACGTAGGGTGGCGGATCGATTATTTC
>CAMHIH010000014.1 GCA_946185175.1 uncultured Candidatus Saccharibacteria bacterium | reverse complement strand
CGCCAATAATCCTAAAATCTTCTTTTTCACTACATTACCTCCAATCCACCTGGCCAAGTAGCATATTAATCACCAAATCAATCATAATAAACAGCACCATACCTATTACAACTTCCACGAGACGCGTCTTAGCCTTTCGAACCTGATTCTCGTTTTCGCGTGCCGTCATCCACATTATCGAGCAAACAATAATACCAATCGTGCCAGCAACTACCACGCCTGCCGCCATAAGATTCACTACAAATTTAAATAACTCAACAATCGCATCGCCATTATCGCCATCTTCCGGACAGAACATACTCAAAATCTCAGCGCAGTCACTATCTAATTCAACTGCTTCAGCAGCCTCTCCATCACCACCATCGTCTGGATTTGCATAAACTGGAGCGGCACTCAATGCAAACATACCACCAAGTACAAGCACTAAACCGCTCATCATTATTTTTATTTTCCGAAGATTCTTTTTTATGATTTCTTTCATCTCAAATCCATTATAAACTATAAAAATATTATAAGTTTTTAATTATTTTCTAGGAAAATTATAACATAACAGCCATAAGCAGAAAAACTCCTGTTATTATACTTGACTAAAAAGCTTATGTGTGATATAATTGTAAAGCTATGAGAAGGTGTGTAAAATCCATAATCCTATCTCTATTCGCGGCTCTCTTCGGGGTATTTATGCTCAGTGGGCCGGTTTTTGCTACTCCTGCCGACACACCGGATCCAGATACTACTGTCGCGGCTCCTGCTGATGAAGAGCAGGACGACACTGAACAACCAACCTGTTACGACGAAGTTGGCGGTGTAGGCTGGCTCGTCTGTCCTGGTACTGGCTTTTTAGCTAATATCATCGACGGCGCCTACAATATCATCGAACAACTGATCAAAGTCGACCCTCTACCGGGAGACAAGGAATCACCAATCTATGTAGTTTGGTCATATATTAAAAACATCACCAACCTAGTCTTCGTATTCTTCCTCTTAATCGTAATCTATTCACAATTAACAGGGGTAGGAATTAGTAATTATGGCATCAAGCGTGTTTTGCCACGCTTTATTGTTGCCGCTATTGCTGTCAACCTCAGCTTCATCATCTGTACACTCGCCGTAGATATTAGTAACATCTTAGGCGGCTCTATTATTAACTTCTTTAATAAGGTCCTAAACGACGCTTTATTAAATAGTCAAATTAGCGACGTGGCGGCTTCAACTTCTGTTGCATCAATTGTCGCCACAATCCTTGGTATCGGCACCGTTGGCACCGTCGCAGCCCTTACATTTGCTGGTGGCGTAACTGGCGTACTATGGGCCCTTATTCCGATAGTTCTATCAGGTGCTGTTGCTGTAATTTCCGCCGTTGTCACAATGGCTGCTCGTCAGGCATTAATTATTCTGCTTGCCATGATTTCGCCATTAGCAATCGTTTGTACCTTATTACCAAATACCGATCGCTGGTATCAGAAGTGGAAACAATTATTCTTTAGTATGATTGTCTTCTATCCTATGTTTAGCGTACTCTATGGTGCATCACGCCTTGCTGGTCTAATTATTATTACTTCCGCTAACAGCTGGCTTACCGTCGTACTTGGTATTGCTGTCGAAGTACTACCATTATTCTTCTCGATTCCACTCATGCGCATGTCCAATACAATGCTTGGCCGCATCGATGGTCTTATTCATCGAGCTTCAGCGCCAACTGTTGGTATGGCCGCTCGCGCCAGCACCGAACGCCAAGCAATCGCTCGCCAACGCCAGCTCAGCGGCACTGGCCGCATGGCCACTATGCCACATAATCGTTTGGCTCGCTATCTCGAACAGCGCCGCATGAATCGTGAAGTCGACCTACGCGAAGCCGCTGCTAGCAACGACGACGCATACCGCACTCGCGCTACTGGCCGTAGCTACTTCGATAGTCGCGGTCGTCTAAACCGTCGCGGCACTGAGCATTATGCTCGCGAACAAGGCCGTCTCGAGAATTCTGCACAGCGCACCTACTATGCCGCTGTCTTCAATGATGGCTTCAAGAATTACGGCGAAGATACTCGCGTCACTCGCAGACAAGCTAACCAGATTAGTCAAATCAATGACCGCTATAGCCAATCTATCGTTAACGACAGTATTGCTTCAGCATACGCCACATCGGTTCGCTTCAATAATATGGAGAACCGCGCTCGTACCATCCAAGAGGGCATGAAAGATCAAAACAGCCGCATCTACTCGCAAGTTATGGATACTTTCAATGCAACCGACAGTGGCGCCCGCCAAAAAGCTACCAGTGCTGTACTTTCTGACGCAATTAACGCCAAAGCTCGCGTCGACAAAGAAGCCAAAGACAACTACGCAACCCTTTACAATAGCTTCGAACCTGGTGACGGCCTCACCCGTGAGCTCGAAAGTGCTATTGATAATAAAGATTACAACGCCATGGTATCCGCACTTCAAACTATGGCCGTCCGTGGCGATCACGACAAAATTGGCGGTGTTCTTCGTCGAAAATCTTATAGTATCTATGGTGATTCCGCCGTCGATAAAATTATGCAAAAAGAGCTATGCGATGCTTTAATTCGCATGAAGGGTGATGATGCTAACCTCTGGGCGTGGGCAAAAGCTAATATGATTCGCTCCGCCATGAATGGCAGCGGTGCCGGCATCGCAAGTTACATCGACTACTCATCGTTTATGAATGGTGCCACAATTCAAGGTGATACCTCGGCTAGCGCCATCGCAAAAGTTAATTCAGACGCCATTATTCAGGGTATTACCGACTCCGGCATCGCCAAAGGTCAAGATCGTACCGTCTTCAACGATATTCTCGATATGCAGCGCAATAATGTTATTACTCAGCAAAATGGCAAACTTTCTACCAAATTCTCCATCAAACAGCTCCGTAGTGCTGCTACATCCGGTGCAATGGATGGTGACCAACTCGATGCACTCAATAACCTTCTCACTGGTGGTATTAAGAAACATGGCGCCAATGACGCTTGGATTCAGGCCAACCGTACCGCTATCATTGATAATATCGTCGACTTCCTTGGTGGCATGTCGGCAAGTCAGCTCGCTTCCGCTAAAACTGCAACCATCACATCACTTAACGACGCCTTAATTGAGCTCGAACCTGGCGATGTTCGCACGCTTAATGGCCACCGTATCAGCGGTCGCCTTGCTGACGCCCTAAGAGAACAGTCTGCATCTCTCTGCCGTCCAAACGCTGTTACAGACCGCAACAAGATGAATGCCACCGTACGCGAAATGCTTGGTATTGAAGAACTTAATCCAAACGGTCCAATTAACCGTCCGGGTGGCACTCAAAACGCCGTCTAAATAAAGCAAAATACTAACGCTTAATCATACTGCGCCATGCTATAATTAAAGAAGTATGGCGCAGTATAAGGTACCTCAAGACGTTGAGGCAGACGATAAGCTTATCGGCCCATTTAGTTTTCGCCAGTTTATTTATCTAGTAGTTACGGCGGCTCTTGGTGGGATAGGTTTTTTGCTGTTTAGAGTATTTCCTCTCCTAGTTATTATTCCTGCTCCATTTATGATCTTTTTTATTATCCTTGCACTACCAATCAAGAAAGATCAGCCAATGGAAACTTATCTTTCCGCCGTAGTTTCTTTCTATATGAAACCGCGCACTCGTTTATGGACACCAGGGCAGGGCGAGACTACTATTGTCATTACCGCCCCAAAAAAGACCGACGAAGTCCGCACGAAAGGCCTCAGCGAAGAAGAGGCCGTGCATCGCCTTTCATTCTTGGCGGATATCGTCGATACAGAAGGTTATGCAATTAAAGGCGATAATCCCGCCTCTAATATGCATAGCGATTTTTATGCTGAAGCCTCTCAGACGCAAGATATTTTCGAATCGGCCCAGCAAAACTCAAACTATCAAAACCTCGAAAATACTGCACAAATTCGTCATGATCAATTAGTAAGCCAAATGCGTTCCGCAATAGACAATAATCACGCGTTCAATGTAACCAATGCTACGATTAGTCGCATTAATGGCACCCAGCTCCAACAAAATCAACAACAACCTACACCCATAGCCCATCCTCAGCCACAAACTTACTCACAAATGCCAACATATCAGCAACAACCAGCATATCCTCAAACACAACTGCAAAATCCTCAACCAACTTATCAAGCCGCTACGCCACAACCAACCATCCCGACAAATCCGATGGACGCCAAAGATGGCATACAAAGCGCAGTAATAATTCTACCAGACGACACGATTTACGATTCGGCGCCTCGGCCAGAGCCAGAACCGGCCACCAAAATATCCGAGCAAACGGACCCAACGCCAGTACCTATGCCAGAACCAGAAGTCATCCAAGAACCAGCGCCAGAGCCAGAACCCATTCCGCATAGCCAAGAGATTATCGATCTCGCCAACAACAAAGACTTTTCTATCGAAACAATCGCACAACAAGCCAAACGTATCGAAGAAAAACAGAATAATAACGGGGAAGTGTATATTTCATTACATTAAGGAGTTAACGTGCAACCAAATCAAATGCAGCCTATGAATCCGCAGCAAGCCCAGCCCCAAGCCGGTGCTGCACCTGCGCAAGCAAATATTTCATCACAGCCACAAGCCGCCGCGCCTATGCCTCGCCAAGAGGATCCATCTACTACGCAGTCCACATTACTGATTTCCGAGCTTCGCGATTCGATGGTTATCATGAAAGACGGCTCTTTCCGTGCAGTGGTTGCCTGTAAATCCATCAACTTCGACTTAATGTCCGAGCAAGAACGCGAGGGCGTCGAATTCGCCTATCAAAACTTCCTCAACTCCTTAAACTTCACCACCCAAATTCTCATTCGCTCACAACGCATCGATATCGGCCCATATATCGACCGCCTCATTGAACTTCGTCGCAATAACGATAATATGCTCCTTGGTAAATTAATGGATAACTACATCGACTTCATCGATATTCTTTCCCAAGAAGCAAATATTATGGATAAGTCCTTCTTCGTCGTAATCCAATACTACACCTCAAAAGAGCAAGAAAAAGCCATGGAAGAATCCAAAAATTTCTTTATGACTTTTTCAAAGACTAAAACTCCAACCGTTACGCGTATTGACCGCGCCACCTACGATAAGGCCGTCACTGAAGTTAACAACCGCGTCGAAGCTGTCATTTCTGGTCTTTTCCAGATGGGTATTCATTCCGTTCGTCTCAACACCAAGGAACTCGCCCAACTATACTACAACTTCAATAACCCAGATACCGCAGTACGCGAACCACTTGGAGATTTCAATAAAGTCGCACACCTTTATGTTAAGAAAGGCGAGAAAGAGGAGGCATAAACTATGGCAAAGAAACAGCAACAACTTAGTGCCGCCGACGTCGCGGCTCAATCCCAACTTCAAGAAGAATTTGAAGTCCAAAAAGCCTTTGAGGCGGGTATTACCACACTCCGTGATCTTATTTCTCCATCTAGTATCGAGATTCATTCCGACTATTTCCGTCTCGGCACCAAATACGGTCGCACCATCTATGTTTATGGCTATCCGCGTTCATTAATCACCGGTTGGCTCAGCTCCGTAATTAATATTGACGAAGTTCTCGACATTTCAATGTATATTTACCCAGTCGATACTGGCGTCATTATGAAAAACCTCACCAAAAAGGTAACTCAGCTCGAAGCTAGTATGAGCATCAACCAAGAGAAGGGTAAAGTTCGCGACCCAGAGCTCGAGGCTGCCATCTCCGATGCTGAGGAACTTCGTGATCAACTTCAGGTCGGTGCCGAAAAGTTCTTCCGTTATGGTCTATATATTACGGTTTACGCCGATTCTCTCGATGAATTACAATTCGTTCAGCACAAAATCGAGAATATTTTTGGTCAGCAAATGGTCTTCAGTAAAGTCGCTTCATCTCAGCAAGAGCAGGGCATGAATAGTACAATGCCACAATGTTCCGACCAACTCCAAATTCGCCGCAACATGAACACCGGCGCAATTTCTACCAGCTTCCCATTCACTTCCGCTGATCTCACCCAGGAAAAAGGCATTCTCTACGGCATCAATATGCATAACAACGGTCTTGTTATTTTCGACCGCTTCACACTAGAGAACGCCAACATGGTCGTCTTCGCTAAATCTGGTGCTGGTAAATCCTTTACCGTAAAGCTCGAAGCTCTTCGCTCCATGATGATTGGCACCGAAGTTCTTATTATCGACCCAGAAAACGAGTATCAAAAACTCTGCGATGCTGTCGGCGGTGCTTATATTCGCCTCAGCCTTAATTCAGATGTACGTATTAACCCGTTTGATTTACCAAAAATTCTTGACCCAGAAGACGCAAACGACGCATTGCGTACTAATATCACAACTCTGCATGGCCTATTTCGCTTAATGCTCGGCGGCGGCCAAGGTCTCTCACCGACCGAAGAGGCTACACTCGACCAAGCCCTAATCGATACTTACGCTCGCGCCGGCATTACGAATGACCCATTAACCCACAATTCAACTCCACCCACCATGATGAACTTGTTTGACACATTGCTTCATATGGATAATGCCGGACCTTCGCTCGCACAACGCTTACGTAAATATACTACCGGTACTTTTGCGGGCATTTTCTCTCAGCAATCAAATATCGACATCAATAACCAAATGGTTGTCTTCAATATTCGCGATCTCGAAGACGAGCTTCGTCCGATTGCGATGTATATCGTCTTGAGCCATATCTGGAGCATCGTGCGCGCTCAGCAAAAACGCCGCCTACTTCTCGTAGATGAGGCTTGGCAATTAATGCAATTCGAAGATTCAGCCAACTTCCTATTCTCACTTGCAAAGCGTGCTCGTAAGTACAACTTGGGCTTAACTACAATTACTCAGGACGTTGAAGACTTTATGTCATCAAAGATGGGTCGTGCTATTGTAGCAAACTCATCCATGCAGCTTTTACTCAAGCAGTCCGTTTCTGCCGTCGACGTGTTATCTGACGTCTTTAAACTTACCGACGAAGAACGTAAACGTCTCTCTAACTTCCCAGTCGGCCAAGGTCTCTTCTTTGCTGGACAGAACCACGTCCATATTCAAATTATTGCCAGCGAACGCGAAGAGGAGCTTATCACTACTAATCCAAACTCGCCAAACGTACGCTAGCTACCTCTGTTTTATGCCCTCGACTTTTTGTCACAATTATTATAAAATATAAACATACATGGTCTCCACACCAACAGATGAACGTGATCGCCAGCACATGGCGAAACATGACCCCTATCGACAGATGGAGGGCGCCATTACTCGCCCTAAGGATATTTTGTCGAGCGCCGAATCCGAATCTTCTAAAGAGCAGAGCGCACAAGACCATATCAACAGTCAAACCAAAAAGACACCCAAAAAACAACGTAGTCTTTCCGACGAGTTATCTAAAAAACTAAACTCAGCCGAACAAAACCAAAGCAGTAGTCATTCCTTTACGAATTCCGTCCGTGGCTTAAATCGCAAACAACAGAGCAATAAAAAACGCGGCATTTTCCGTAAGGCCGGTCCAATCACCATTATTGCCACACTTTTATTTGGTGGCGGATTATTCTTTTATGGTTCACAGTCCCTACTAGCGCCACATTTATCAAATCTCTACACGCAACAGACCGACCTACAATTTACCTCATATTCCATGCGCAACTCACGTCTCATGAGTTATATGCTTGATGGTGGCAATCAAATCAAAATTAGTAATTTTACTAAAAAATACACCACGTTTACGCCATACATGAAAAGTCGTCTCGCCAAAAACGGCATCGAAGTTGGCTACCTTGATGCAGATGGCGTTTTTAAGACGGATCAATTAATCGCAAACCGTTCCACCGTCCTAAAATACGAAGGTAAAATCATCGACGCTAATTCTTTCCAAGATACTTACGCCTCAAACGCCAATTTCCGCGATGCCTACTATAACGCTAAACGCGGTCGCATTGCCGGCTTTTTTGACGACGTATCAGATAAGTTCTATCAAGATAAAGGTGCCACGCGCGATATTTTTGACCGTTATAAATCCACTGGCGACCAAGACACCGACCGTGCCAATTTCGAAGATATCGTTTCCGATCGCGTAACTGGCACCGACGCCTCCGTTAATACACTACGACATACTACTAATGAAGATACCGGCGAAGATTATATTGAAGAAAATGGTAGTGATATTACTACTAAAAATGCCTCCGGCGATACCCCGGAAGCAAAAGCGCGCTCATTTGTTAATGGTATTGCCGGAAAAGTCTCCACAATCGGTGTGCCAGTTTGCTCAGCATTACGCATCGCCAACCTCGCATCAGTTGCAGTCGGCGCTTATCAAATCTATCAATCAATGGCCTACTTCCTTAGCTTAATGGAGCCAATCAGCAAGATGATGGCCGGAGAGGGAGACGCGGCCGCCATTAATGAGAACTTAAATTTTCTCACCGCTCAAACCAGCCAGGAAGTAAGTTATGTCGATACGAATGGACAGCAAGTCACTAAAACCGTAACTGGATCACCACTCGAATCGGCCGGTGCTAAATTAATCATGGGCAACACCGCTTCACCAGAATCAGAGTCAATACCTTACGCCGTAAATAACATCACTAACGCCGCCACGCGTATTGCCGTCGGCACTGGCTTAACTACCACGGTGTGTTCTGGCGTCATGGCTGCGTCAGCCATTGTTTCACTTGCCTCAAACGCCGTACCAGGTGGCACTTTAGCAACCTTCGTAATTGGCGCCGTTGCTCAAACAATTGGTGGTGTCGTCATGACGGGTGCCGTTGCATTAGTAATTAACGCTATCATGCCTTACGTTGTTAAAATGTTTGCTTCAAATATTTTTGAAACTTACACTGGTATTTCAGCTGGCAACTTATTCTCCGAAGGTGCAGCAAATGCTAATTTCAAGCTCGCACAACAGGGTAGCGCCTATATGCCAGCGTCCGAAGAATACATCAAAGATCAAAACCGCAAAGCCGTCATCGCCATCGCCGAAGAAGCCGAACTTGATCGTCTCAATCGTAGTCCATTCGACATTACCAGCGACAATACCTTTCTCGGCTCAGTTTTAGCTAAATTTAGCTATACCGCATATACAACCAACGTTACTAGCCAATTATCTAATTTTGCTACCGCCGTCGGTAATTCATGGCACAGTATCATGCCAGGCGCATCGGCTGCAGACCTTGAATTTAATTACACCGCAAAATATCAAGCCTGCGACGGCGAGTCATCCGCTACCTGCGAAATGTATGGCACGCCAATTCCAGCCAATGATTTTTCAACCGTTGATATTAAGCCAGATGATTATACTTATCAATCCGTTCTTGCGCCAAATCTCGACGAAAACGGCAACATAATCGACGGTTCCGAATTATCTAAATTTGTGAATTTTTGCGTAAATCGCGAATCGCCTTGGTTCGTAACCGATGCAAATATTTTAAATGCACTCCAAACCGATGCCGGCATCGTTCTGAATAATGTGCCAGTTTTAAACGATTTCGTCGATATTATTAATGCCTATGAGGATGCGTCTAATCAAGGTTGGGCTACTGGCACAAACTGCATGATGTCCGCCGATAATCCACGCTGGGATAGTGAATTTAAATACTACCAATTATACGTACAAGATATGCGTTATCTAAGTACCATGGAAGGCTATAACGCCGGCGGCAGCACTGGCGGCGGTAGTTTAACTGCAGGCGGTCTTTCGCTTTCCGAAGCGCAAGCACTCATGCAATTATACAAAGACCTTCCTAGCCCACAAATTAGCGACCCATGGGATATCAGCGCCAACGATTTTCCACACGGCTGTGGCGCTAGCCTAGCTAACTGCGTTGAATTCTCACTCTATTTTGTTAATCGTTATACAAAAGCCCATTTAAGTGGCCTGCCAGATGGCCATCAAGTAGTTGGCGCATTATTGAGCTCCGGTCAAGGCTTCATTGATGGCGGCAATACACCAAAACCATACGCTATCTTTAGTCATAACAGTGGCTCATTTGGTGGCGCAGGTCACACCGGCGTAGTGCTCGGCATCGATACCGCTAATAATAAAATTATTATCGGCGAAGCAGGCTGTGGTTCTGGCCTTGATTTTATCGGCGCCCATGAATATAGTCTTTCGGAATGGACAAATAATCCAAGCATTACATATGCATATACAGATAACATTCTAGTGCCAAACGGTAAACAAACCGCCGTTAAAATCACCAATCCAATTCTCGCTTATGAGGCTGCCTACGAAGCAGAGCATCCAAAAGACTATTCATTCGAAGGCACCCTTGCGCGCATTTCTGGCATGACTAGAGACGATATTGCCTTCTTGTTAGAAGTTAGCAACTACACCAACTTCCTCGCCCAATATGATCCGTCCACCCGTTACGCATTCTACGAAAAGTTACCAGAACAAGAATTCAAAATAGAAGAAAATACCGCAGCACCAAATTATTATGCCGTCATTAATGAAAACCCCGTCTTCTTCACCGATAAAAGGAATTACGCCGTATGAAAATCCGCCTAAATCTTCATAAAACCATCCTTTTCTTCATTATTTCAGTTGCTTTTTGGATGGCAGCTGAGCCGGGCGTAGTTTTTGCTACTTTGCCAAGTGAAGATATTGTCGATATGTACAATAAAAACGGTATCTATTATTACAATCCAAACGGAAGCGATGATCTCTGTAATACTAGCTCAACTACGCTTGCTGGCGATAATATCACTGAAAAAGTCTGGAATTACTTCATCGAACAAGGCTTCACTGACGCTCAAGTTGCCGGCCTAATCGGTAATGGTATGGCCGAAACAGGCATGGAACCAACTCGCGCTAGCAACAGTAATTATTGGGGCCTTTTCCAGTGGGGTATGGGTCGTAAAGATGAACTCCAAGCTAAAGTTCGCGAAGCTGGACTTGAAAAATATCTCAGCACTGAATACTGGCCAGCCGGCGCTTCCGAAAAAATCCCTGAAGCCGACCTCGATAAGCTCCTCAAAATTGAGCTCGATTTTACAATGTCTGAAAACGATCTCGATTGGCAGAATGAACTCAAAAAAGCCACTACGCCAGAACTGGCCGCCGAAATTTTCTTAACATTATTCGAACGTGCCGTTAATGGCGAATCAGAAATTCTTTATTATGCACCATATGTTGGCCGCTTATATCAGGGTGCTAAAAAGCGTCGCGATTTCGCTAAAGAAGCTTACGAAAAATATGCCGGTCATGGTGTAAGTTATACGGGTAAAGTTTCCGGCGGAGCAGAGGATGGCCGCAACGTTTCATTTATCGGCGACTCAATTACTGTCGGCTCAGAATCCGCCATTCTTGATAAATTTACCGGACTTACCTCGGATAATATTAATGCCAGAGTTGGTCGCGCCTGGGCGGAAGGTGTCAATATTGCTCAAAACACCAGCGGCACCCTCAAAGACATTGTTGTTTTTGCGCTAGGCTCTAATAATACCGATGGCCTAACCACCGCCATGATCGATCAAGCTATTTCAACAATCGGCAACAATCGCACAATTGTCTTCGTAACAAATTACGGCCCAAACGATTATTCTGCCAACAACGATTTATTTAAAAAATATGCCAAAGAAAATTCCAACATCATAATCGCCGACTGGAATGCCACTGTTTCACAGAATCCATTCCTGTATCTCTACGACGATCAGCTCCATCCAAACGAAGCCGGCACCAGATTATTTGCCGAAACTATCTATGACGCCATTAATGGTAACACTAATGAAGTTGGTTGTAGCGTAAACGGCGAATTTCAGGCACTTGTTAAGGGCTATGCTTGGCCAGAATATCACGCACCGGGCTGGCATGAACGTATGCCAGACTACGCTGCCGCCGTCACACAATCAATTAGCGAAGGACGTTACGTCGGTGGTTCTGTTGCGGGCGTCCCAGGTATCGACTGTGGTGGCTTCGTTACGGTTCTCGTTCAAAATTCCGGCTTAGCTCCAGATTACAATGATTACGCTGGCGCTACCGACACGCAAGAGCAATGGGTCAAGGATCATCATTGGCAACTCGTTAATAGTTCAACCAGCACCAAAGTTGATACTAGCCTCCTGCAACCTGGCGACGTCGCGTTTTCTGATGGGCACACATTTATTTATGTCGGCGAAATTCCGGGCTTCGACAGTGTAATTGCCTCTGCCTCATATTCCACCAGCAACGCCGGACGCGCACCAATGGCCGGCAAAGAAGATCTAACTTTCGGTAAAGGTGTCGTTGTGCGCTGGTATCGTAATCCAGATTTTAATCCTTACCAAAACACTAGCTCACTCACCAATACTGTATCCGGCCAGATTTCAAATAGCGCCCCGAGCGGAGCAGAACTACTATCAGACCATCACGTCACTTTCTATAGCGCCCTGGCCGAAGAAAACGGCGGTTATGCCGGCCGCAACGCAAATAGCAATTACAATAATGGATATCTTGCGCCAGGCCAGGCTGCCAGTAGTTACTTGCCATTTGGCACAGTCGTTTATGTTCAAACTCAA
>CAMHIH010000013.1 GCA_946185175.1 uncultured Candidatus Saccharibacteria bacterium | reverse complement strand
GTTCAATGTAATAGTTTTTACGCTCTGTCCACGCTGATAGCGCTGGAAAATTAATGTCTGGTTCTGAAACATCCTCGACAATTTCGAGAACTTGTTGACCGAAACTATCGAGAATATCTTCGCGCGAATATGTCCATTTCGGAACGTCCTCAAGAATATCATGGAATAATGCTGCGATAAACAAATCTTCATCCTCAAGATATTGCTGAGTAATCATCGCAACGGCCATTGGGTGGGCAATATATGGCGTATCAGACCCTTTACGGAATTGTCCCTCATGGGCACGTGTCGCCACTCTAATAGCATGATTGAGCCGGCTTGAAAAAGCTATCATATATATTCATTGTACTACACTTATGCTTTTTCGTTAGTCGCTAAAATCTGCATCAATTGAAACATTGAAACGATAATCGGGGTAATACTCTTTCAAGGTTTGAATAATCGTCTTATGATATCCGCTCGTGTTCCCGAAATCCACTACCACGTCGAAGCTGATTTCTTTGTCTTTTTTATCTATATTAAAACCGTGAATGGATTTTACGTGTTTAAACTGCATGACGATTTTCTTAACCCGATCGTAAACTTGGTTAGTTTCCGGATCATCTTTATTGATTGAATATATGCCGACAGACGTTATTAGTACGTGGTACGTGGCGTAGACTTTTTTACGAATATGACGAGACAAGTCATCAATGTCTGACGCCGATAGTGAGTTATCGACTTCAATATTAATTGAAGCAAACGCTCGCTGATGGCCATAATCATGCACAATTAAATCATATGCACCCATTACCCCATCTATACTAGCAACCGTGCGTTTAATGGCGCGTGAAGTTTTGCTATCCGTGCGCTCCCCTAGTATTACACTAAAAGCGTCGGCAATCATCTTGATGCCAGAATAAATAATAAATAACGAAATTAAAGTTGCTACATATGGTTCAATGCTAATGTGGAGCGTATAGAAAATAATAATAGCAATCAATGTGCCGGTCGAAATCATAGAGTCCATTAGCGCGTCGCGACCGCTGTTTTTGAGCATGTCGGATTTTGTGCGTTCACCGACTTTTTCAACATAAAGGCCAAGTAAAATTTTCACCAGAATTGCCGCCACAACTACAATCACCGTCGCAATAGAATAGTCCGGCTCCGTAGGATGGATAATTTTTTGTATCGATTCGATTAACGCGGTAAAACCAATATATGAAATAATAATCGCAATAATTGATGCGGCCAGATACTCAAAGCGGCCATGCCCCATTGGATGATTTTTGTCTGGAGCGCGATTTGCGAATTTGAGCCCCGCAATTGTAACGATAGATGACAACATATCGCTAAAATTATTTACTGCGTCGAGTGTAATTGCGATTGAATGGGACAATAAACCAACTACCGCCTTGAAGCCGGCTAATAATATATTAGCCACAATACTAAGAACACTAGTCCGTGTAATTTGCTTATTTCGTTTATCCATTATTGCTATTATACGCGTACTGCTTAACTTGAAAAAGAGCCCAAGATATGATAAAATACACAAAGTTGCACTTTATTATTTTTTAGCGTTAGCGTAGACGAACACATTTCGCTAAAAGTTATGTTGTGCAATCCGCTCTATCCATTGGATGCCATTTTCACAAAGTCAAAAGGAGGTGCTTTAAATGGCAAAAGTTAAGAAACGTTTTTTAAGCACGATGATGGTGTTGCTGATGATTCTCAGCCTCACGATCGCAAATTCGGTCACCGCGCTTGCGGCCGACGATTCGCACGACCACACGACAGTTTTCTACAACGAGCAGACGCAGAACGACGACAATCAGTACAATGACTACAATTTCGGGCCAAATGCGTATGTTGAGGCCGAAAAAGCCGTCGCCAACCACGAAGCCGACAGCATTGAGGCTTATTTGTTTGAGCAGTTCAAACTCTGGTACAGAAGTGACCCCGCATTCTGCGCAGCAATTGCGTTGCACTTCGACGAAACCGGAGCCTCCGGAGGCACAAAGTTGCTGGAGGCATACTCTACGCAGCCGGTTGACGTAAGGGCGGCTTTTGCAACCAAGGCGTTCATTGCTAATCCCGACGACTGGGAGGCTTGCGCGGCGGCAATCGACAATTTGCTGGCTGATGTAAATCCGACAATCGAAGAACTCTACCAGTATACTTCGGCAATGTATATGGTGCCGAATGGACTGGATGGGCAATACCCGTTAGTCGTAAAGCGTAATTCCCAAAATACGGGAGGTCACGCATTGAAGCTTGAGCTGAATGGCGTCACTGTTTTGCTTCGCATGGAATGCCATGGTCAGCCAGTAGGTTTAACGTACTGGGAAGAAATTGTCGTGCCTGGCACTAACAAGGTCGTCGACGACCAGTGCGTAGCCGAGCCAGAGCCTGAGCCGACCAATGTAGTAGACGACCCCGAGTCGCCAGTTATCGATCCGGAGCCAGACGAGCCAATCATTGAGCCTGACCCGGTCGAGCCGCCGGTTCCACCAATTGTAGATCCTGACCCGGTCGAGCCGCCGGTTCCACCGATCGTGGACCCTGACCCCGTAATCCCGCCTGTCGAGCCAGACCCGGAACCGGAACCCGAACCCGAACCCGACTATACGGTATATCTGCTTAGCGATATCGCCAACGAAACGGAGACGGTTTATTATGTCACTGATGATGGCAATATCGTTTTCGATCCCAACTATAGTTATGGCACCTACCGCACGAGTCTGACGGTTACGCCTAATGATGGCGAGAATACCGGCGTTGTAATGGTAACCACCTTCACAATGAGGGACACCAAAATCACCAATGAAGGTACCATGACTACCGACGGTTACGAGTATCTGCAAGACGACGACGGGAATAAGTATCTTGTTTCTGAGCACACGGCGGACGTAATCAGAGCTGGGCTCAAGTCCTTAAGTTTCGTTGATGTCGATGAATATATCGATTATACGGTTACGACAAATTCTAAGACCGTGAACGCGGAGCCCGCTAGTGCTGGCGAGGAGCCGGTTTTGGCTACAGCTGTGGCTGAGCCCATCGCAGAAGCCGAGCAGCCCGTTGCGAATGAAGAGCCGGCAGCTGAAGAGCCTGACACAGAGGAGCCGACGGCAACAGACGATGCTCCAGCAACGGACACTTCTGATCAGGATGTAGAGCCTACGACTGAGGCTGTTATTGACGATGTAGCTGTGCCGGAAGAGCCGAAAGAGGAGCCCGCTCCGGTAGAGGCCCCGGCTAATGCCGACTCAGATGTAAACGACCCTCCAGTGGCCGATACAGTCGACGGAGAACCGGCTGAGTAACCATTATCGCACAACAAGTACTTTTCCAGAGAGCCACGGGGTTTACTCCGTGGCTTTTTCATGGCATAATAATATCAGTTAAGGAGTATAATTATAGTAATGAGTAAGAAAATTTCCTTTGTAGTGCCGATTTATAACGAAGTCGACGCTTTTGATGGCTTTTATCGTAAAATGCTCCTTCCAGAATTAGAAAAGCTCAAATATGACTACGAGTTAATTCTTGTTGATGATGGCAGCAAGGATGGTAGCCTTGAGATGATTCAAAAAATCGCCGAGGCAGACAAGCATGTAAAAGTTCTGCGCTTCTCACGTAACTTTGGTAAAGAAGTAGCCCTGACGGCGGGTATTCGCGAGGCCGTTGGTGATGCTGTTATGACTATGGATGCTGATGGCCAGCAACCGCCAAAACTTATTTCGGAATTCATTCAAAAATGGGAAGACGGCGCTGAAATCGTGATTGGCGTACGTGGTCGTTTCGAGAAGCATGGCCTAATTGCTAAAATGGGATCAAAATTATTCTATAAAATTCTAGGAGCAATGGGCGTAAAAGATACCGTTCCGGGTAGCACGGATTTTCGCCTGATTGATCGTTGCGTGGCAGATGAATACAACAAGCTGACCGAGCATGGACGAATTACGCGCGGACTAATGGACTGGATGGGCTTCCGTAAAGAGTATATCGACTATGTCTATGGCAATCGCCTCGCCGGAAAGCCGAGCTATAATTTCAAAAAACTGTTCGGCCTAGCAATTGATAGCTTTATTTCGCTGAGCACTACCCCGTTGATGATTTTTGGCTTCGTTGGCGCATTTATTACTATCGCATCATTTATACTAGGGCTTTTCGTAATTATCGAAGAATTCATGATGGGCGATCCGATAGGACTAAAATGGACCGGACCGACTTGTCTCAGTATCTTCATTGCGTTTCTAGTAGGCCTATTAATGATTTCACAGGCAATCTCTGCTCTATATATCTCACACATCCATGCGGAAACCCAAGGCAGACCACTGTATATTATCGATCACAAACAATCAAGGAACTTAGATGAAAGAAAAGATTCAAAAAATTCGACAAAATAAATTAGTCCAAAAACATAAAGCAAAAATTAAATTCGTTCTGGTGGGCGGGACGAACTTTTTGCTCGACTTGGGTATTTATACTCTTCTGACAAACGTATTGGGGTGGAATCAGATTGTTGCAAATATCATATCCGTGACCATTTCGATGATTTTCAGTTTTTACATGAATTACACGTTTGTATGGCGCTCACAGAAAAATCTTTTCGAGACCGTAGCAGGATTCTTCGTTGTATCGATGTTCTCAAATTACGTCGTACAAAACGTCGTAATCTTAGTAGTGGGCGCCATTATCGGCGAAGGAAGCATTCAGAATGTAGTCTGTAAATGTTGCGCTTCTGGCGTCGGCATGATTACGAATTACTTCGGATACAAAATCGTTTTCACTAGTGATAAAGTCACAAATCTACTCAAAAAAATCCAGAAGAAGTTCAAAAAGAAAAAATAATTTATTTTGCGCCGTCATGCTTTAAGACGATACCGACGGTACGGAATAAGATTGAAATATCCATACCTGGAGTCCAGTTTTGCACATAATAAACATCCAATGAACGCCGTTCATTGAATGAAATGTTGCGACGGCCCGAAACTTGCGCGAGGCCCGTAATGCCAGATTTTACTGAAAGAATCAGACCGCGATCGCCATAATTCTTGAGTTCGTGTGGCTGCAATGCACGTGGGCCGACTAAAGATAAGTCACCTTTCACAACATTAATTAGCTGTGGCAGCTCATCCAATGAGGTTTTACGCAGGAAACGACCGAATTTTGTGTAGCGTGGGTCGTTTTTGAGATAATCGCCCTGTGCGCGGTATTTTTCGGCTAGTTCTGGTTTGCCCATTTTTTCGAAAGCCTCTTCCGGAGTAAGGCCATTATATTCTGGCTTAATGCTGCGGAATTTTAAGAGCGCAAATTGGCGATTGAAGCGCGTAAGTCGTGTGTCGCGATAAATGGCTGGTGCATGCGGATCGAAAATCTTTTGCAGAATATAGATGACTAGCATAAATGGCGAAGCTACGATTGCGCCTAGTGTACCAAACAACAGATCGAAGATTCGTTTATAAATGCGGGCTCCACCCATTAGTGGCGTAGTATTAATCAGCATAATTGGCACGCCAGCCACGAAATCAACTTTGCCGCTCAGCGTGATAATTGAGTTATCTGATGGAGAATAATAGTAATAGATATGATGATCGATTGCCTTTTTGTTGACTAACTCCAAATCTTTGTTGCCAGTTTGGATGATTGCGTCTGGACGAAGGCGACGAACTGCCTCATCTACATCATCATATTGGCGCTTTTTCCATTCGTCTGGGATATAGGCATCCTTCGCCACGGCGCCAACGGCCTTAAAGCCACTTTCTGGCGAGATGCCCATTAAGAGCTGTCGCGTGTTATCATTATTGCCGACAATCAGAACGCGCAGCAATGAACGATCAGCGCGACGATATAGCATCTTGCGACAAAATAAAATCAATGCTCGCATGACGACTAGGGAAATAAAGCAGAAAATACCAGCATAAATTGCAATTGTGCGAACTGGGAAAAGCGAGTTGCGCCCATCCGCATGGACAAAATAGTCATACGAGATAATCGCCATTATGCCAACGGCGGACGCTAGCGCCAGCCGCCAGCCCGTCAAAATGCGATGGGAAATGATGTTGCGATTATAGAGTCCCATCGATGCCAGGACGACAAACCACATAGGCAACAAATACAGGGCGATTGCGACAAAGGATTGGATTTCGGACTCAAAAAAGAAAGGACGTGAATCGATGTGTACGCGAAAATAATAAGCAAAGGCAAAAGCAAAAATAATTGCAAATGCATCGCCCACGACTAATGCGACTCGATATAGTAGGCCGGGCTCTTTTTTCATTGCTCAGATTATACCATTATATTAGCGATTAATAAAGTCGCGCTCCCCTGTTATTGCAGTCGAATCCCTAAGATTTTAGCAGCTTTCTTTAGCGTCACAATTTGCTCATTAACGGATTTGTGTGTTAGGGATAGGTCTGATTCTGAAATTTCAGGATTTTCGCGTTCTGCGGCCTCCTGTGCGTTCAGGGAGGCAATTTTTTGACGGAATAGTCTTGCTGTGTCTGAATTATCTTCTAGACCAACTACCCGAAGCGAGCGCGCCTCGCGTGGGCGTTTTTCTAGAAATCCTGCCTCGACGCAATTATCTATACGTTGCGCAACGGAAGCGATAGAGTTTAGCCCTAGCGCATCGGCAATTTCGCGGTAAGTCGGAGAGGTATTATGATCATCAGTAAACTGATCAATAAAATCTAATAACTCTTTTTGCTTTCGGGTTGGAGTTGCCATATCTATATTTTAGCAAATAGAAGGAGAAAAAGATGACCTCTCGCGAGGCCATCTTAAGAACACTTAAAGTAACCATTATTTCTTGCGAGAAACAGTCAAGAAACCGTTGCGTGGGTTTTCGTTAACTTCGCGATCTGCTGGAAGGTCACATGGAGTGCCTTTAGCATTCTTTGCAGTCTTGGTGAAGAAATAAATAGTCTGTTGCTTGCCGCCACGAAGGGTAACTTCGGACTTGTGAAGATAGTACTTGACGCCCTTTGAGTTGGTGTGTTCGTAAGCCATTTTAAGCTTTTCCTCCTTAATATTATGTTTTCATCTTATGACCCCTAAGAAAGATTGTCAAGGGGTTTACGGTGTTTTCTATCGGGTATGTTCAGCTATAAATATTAGTATCTTATAACCAAACCAAATGATAATGCGAATTAGAATGAGAAGTATAAGAATAGCGCAGGTTAATATAGCAAAACCAGAGGCGCAAGGATACCAATAGGGCGAGGCAAACTCATACTCATAAAGTTCAGCAGACGGAATCTGGGCAATAATTTGGCTCTGCAATTCCTCGCTTGATGGGAATTTAGCCAGCTCATCCTGCCAACAGTTAATGTAACGCGGGTCTGGGTAGGCCCAACCGTAGCGTTTCCCCTGAGCATCACAAATGTCTGCTACCTGGCGGTAAATATTGCCGTTTGGATTAGTAACGTAATTATCTGCCTCATTTTGTGCCTTCGTAAGCACTTCATTGGCCTTGCGATAATACGAATTGGCTAACACGATACGTCCGGTGCCAAATCGAATATGCTCTACCCCATTCTCTTCATAAGCATCGATGGTAATGTGTTTAGTCGTAAACTCTTTAAGCTTATTGAGGCTGGCGATAATTTCATCATTCGTAGCGTCTTCTCTGGCATCGGTATCCAGAACATCTTGGCGCAGCTTTATCATCTCAATGTGATCGAGGCGCAATAAAGTGGCCGAAACGAATAGCATCAAAATTAATATCAGAATCAGTTTCCAATTTTTGACCTGAAAAATCCTAGCTAATAGCGAACGCGGCTTTTTCTTCTTCACGCCACCCATAACTATTATTCATTTTAACACACTAGGAACGGCGACGTTTAGCGATAAAACTTAGGCCAAATACAAGGATTGCGCCGAAGCCGGCTATTGGTATCACTTTCATGCCATCAGATGTATTTGGATTATCTGGGGCTGGCGGCAAAATCTCACGATAGTAAAATACGATTGTTTGAGTATCGTCAGAATAACTGTACTCGCCGGCTATATCAGCATTCAGCATGCCGGTCTTGGTGGCAAGAACGCAAAAAGTCCGCCCGCTAAAACTGCTGCGGCGAATACTAGAAAAGCAATTCCAACTAACGTTCTCTTTCGAGAACGAGCCTTTCTTAACACAACTACTCCCATTCCTTATATCGTTAAATTGCCAACAATATAACTCCTGAGACAATCCTGGAAATATTATATTACCATAAAAAGTTTAGAAAAAACAATAGCATTTTCGATGGTATATAATTGCAGTATGAGAGTTTATTTTTCTGGGATTAGTGGCACTGGTATCGGCCCATTGGCTGAGCTTGCGAAAGATGCAGGATATGATGTAGTAGGCTCAGATTTAGCCCGTGGCGCTATTGCGAGTGAAATCGATAAACGAGACATTGATGTTTTTTATGGTCAGCAAGATGGGAAGTTTTTGCAAAAGAAATATGACGAAGCGGAGATAGATTGGTTCGTCTACACTTCCGCCCTCCCAGCAGACCATCCTGAGCTCTTGCTTGCCAAAAAGCTAGGATTAAAAATTAGTAAACGTGATGAATTTCTTGAGCATCTTGTAAAGGAACAGGGCCTTAAAATGATTGCCGTAGCGGGTACGCACGGCAAAACCACCACAACCTCGATGTTGATTTGGGCGATGCGCCAGCTAAATATCCCAGTCAGTTATGCGGTTGGAACCACTTTAGGCTGGGCGCCGAGTGCTTTATTTGACCGAGACGCTGAATACTTCGTCTACGAAGCTGACGAATATGATCGCAATTTTCTTGCCTATCATCCATACATTGCCGCCATTACGGCCGTCGATTATGATCATCCCGATATTTATCCAACAATTGATGATTATCGGGCCGCTTTTCAGCAATTCGAAAATCAAAGCGAAAATGTTGTAAAAAATACAACAGTTGATTCAAGAATCACCCTGGTGGGTGAACTACGGCGCGCTGATGCAAGTGTCGTCCTGGAAGTATTGAAAAACATTTATAATGGCGACGAGAATAATATTATTCAGGCACTAAATCAGTTCCCTGGCGCCGGACGAAGATTTGAAAGAATATCTGATGGCGTTTATTCGGACTACGGTCATCATCCAGCAGAGATTCGCGCAACAGTCGAAATGGCTGCTGAGCTTAAAAGGCGCGACAATTACAGCGGACTAGCAATAATTTACCAACCACACCAGAATGTTAGGCAACATGAAGTATATAAAGAGTACCATGATGCATTTTTGGGTGCAGATAAAATTTTTTGGCTGCCGACATATCTCGTACGCGAAGATCCGAATTTAGAAATATTAACGCCAGAGTTCTTAATTAAAACCCTGGATAATAAAAATGTCGCCGAAGTCGCCGAGACAAATGATGAATTTGGTGCAAAAATCCGTCAGTTGCGCGCTGACGGTTGGCTAATCGTTTTAATGACGGCGGGTCCAGCCGATACTTGGCTACGAGGCGTCTTCGTAGTCTAGTGTTTCAGAATCATCAACAGTTTCCTCTTCGTCGTCATAGAGGAAATTTTTGTCATCAAGTGCCTCAGTAGAAAATGCATTGGAGAGTCCATCAACCTTCCCTTGTATGTAATCGAATTCTTCCAGATACTTGTCTAGGACTTCTTTGGAGATCTCGCCTTCTTCGGAGAATTTATCAATCTTAATGTCTTCATTTTCTTCGCCGTCTGAAATAAAGCCAGGCCGCGAGCGATCAAGATAAATGTCATTTTGACGATAAATCCATAAACTAATACCACTCGTCGTAACTGCAACCGCAATTGCTGCTAAACCCAGAATAATTAGGTTGCGGCCACCGTTAATTTTTTTGACTGGCTGCTCTGCTGCTTCGCCGTTTTCGTTTGGTGTTGGTTTATCATTATCCGACATTAGAGCCCCTTCCGCAAATTAAGAACCGCCGTACGGTGTTCAATTAGCATATCTTTTAGGCGCTTCACGCTATTGTCGACTTTTTCACGCTTAGTACGCACTTTCTCGAGTTGGCTATAAAATTCTTGCGGTTTTTGGCGACAATCAATCAATACGAGCGCATCAAGCTCGCGCTGATATTCGGTATATTTTTCTTTAAAATAATCGCGCTCAGATGAAAAGTTAGTCTGTAGCTCGGAAAGTTCGGCGCTAGCCATATTATTTTTAACGAGGCGAAGATTAAGGTTTAGCATTAAATTCGTGCTAATTGTCTCATAATAGCTACCAAGTATGGCGCGATTCTTGGCGTCGATCTTCTGAATATTGCGTAACTGTAGTTTAATACTGCCGCAAGTTTGCGAAATTAGACCAAGCTCGTCATCGTTGAGCGTGCGCGCATAAGAAAAATTAGCGCTAGTTAAAGTCAAGATAATCGCCATAACTACTGCGCTAACTTTTTTGCTCATATGCTCTATTTTAGCATTTTATTCTTCATCTGGCTCGACGAGTTGGAGATGACAATCGCGAATTTGGTAATCATCAACCGATGACGGTGAGTTCATCATTAAGTCAACACCGGAGCCGTTCTTCGGGAAGGCGACAATATCGCGAATGTTTTCAGTATCCTCTAATACCATAAAGATACGCTCAATACCAAAGGCACAACCAGCGTGTGGCGGAGCGCCAAACTTAAAGGCATTAAGCATGCCGCCAAAGCGAGCCTCGACATACTTTTCGTCGTAGCCAAGAATACCAAAGACCTTATACATGATTTCGGGATTGAAGTTGCGAACTGCGCCAGAACAAATTTCATAGCCGTTCATAACCATGTCGTATTGATCGGCCACGATAGCAAGTTTTTCCGCATCGGTTTTTGCAGCCTCGAGCGCTTCAAGGCCACCTTTTGGCATCGAGAATGGGTTATGGCCAAAATCTAGTTTATTGGCGCCGTCATCCCATTCGTAAAATGGAAAATCGACAATCCAGCACAATGCAACCTCGTCTGGATTCTTTAAGCCAAAGTGATCAGCAAAGGCAATGCGAAGTTGGCCGAGAACTTTGTTGACCTTTGCGCGTTGATCGGCACCAAAGAATACGGCATCACCAGCAGTAGCACCCGTTTTCTTAGTAATAGCATCTAGCTCAGCCTCGCTAAGGAACTTAGCGATTGGAGATTTAATGCCATCTTTTGTGTAGGTTAAGTAAGCAAGACCGCCGGCACCGAGCTTACGGGCCTTGTTAGTAAAACCATCGATTTGTGAACGGCTTAAGTCGGCGCCACCCTTAACACAGATTGCTTTGACACATTCAGCTTTTGCAAAAACAGAAAACTCAGTATTTTTGAGGTCGTCGGTTAAATCGATTAATTCCATACCATAGCGCAAGTCTGGCTTGTCGACGCCATAGGTCTCCATAGCCTCAACATAAGGAATGCGGCGAATTTCCGGAGTAACAATCTTTTTGTGAGCAAATTCAGTTGCAAGCTTTACGAGCAGCGGCTCCATAGTTTGGCGTACTTTTTCGCCATTATCTACGAAGGACATCTCGAGATCGAGTTGGTAGAAATCGCCATAAAGACGATCGGCGCGCGGGTCTTCGTCGCGGAAGCATGGTGCGATTTGATAGTAGCGCGGCAAACCACCAACCATTAATAGCTGCTTAAACTGTTGTGGCGCCTGTGGTAAAGCGTAAAATTGACCCGGATGCAGGCGGGATGGTACAAGAAAATCGCGCGCACCTTCCGGTGATGAGTTGGCCAAAATTGGCGTGGTAACTTCAATAAAATCGTGGTCTTCCATATAGTCGCGCATGAACTTATAGAATTTGGCACGGCGAGCAAGACGATGTTGCATGCTTGGGCGACGCAAATCAAGATAGCGGTAACGAAGACGCATCTCTTCACTACTCTCTGCGCCTTCGTCATGTGTATTAACTGGGAGCGGATCGCAACGATTTAGTAAAACAAGATCTTCGACTACCACCTCAATATCGCCAGTTGTGATATTTGGATTAGTGAGACCCTCACCGCGTTTACGAACAGTACCGGTGGCGCGAATCACAAATTCATCGCGCAAGCTTTCAGCCAAATTAAAAGCATTCTCGGTCTTCGGGTCGACGACAAGCTGAATTACGCCAGTATGGTCACGCAGGTCAATAAAGATTAAACCACCGTGATCGCGACGAGAATTCACCCAGCCAGCCAGTTCAACTTTTCCAGATTTGACAGTGAGATCTTTGGCTAATGCTCTCATAAAAACGATTGCTCCATTATTTTTTGTTATTTGATAAGAAGAACTCGCGCCAAGAACGCGAGTCCTACCCTGTTTATATTATATCATATTTTTTGGTTTTTTGCCTAACGGCGACCACCGCCTTGCATGCCACCCTGCTGACCCTGACCCATGCCTGGCTGCATACCAGCCGTACCAGAGGTCGTAATAACATTATTAAGCGTGACACTCTGAACATCGGTGTTGTTAATTTTCAGCGTATAAGTACTACCGAGGCTTAACTTATCGGAAGATATCAAGACGGACTGGTAAGACTTGGCTGGCGAATAGCTAATGTCGCCAAAAGTTAAGGCACCAGTGTAACTACTTGTTAGATTAATCATGACAGTTGTTTGGGTTACTGACGTCGCATTGACAGCCATGCCGGACGAGCCAACTGCAAT
>CAMHIH010000012.1 GCA_946185175.1 uncultured Candidatus Saccharibacteria bacterium | reverse complement strand
TAGAAACTACGCAGCGGCGTGATTGAACTCGCGCAAAAGCTTTAAGATGTATGGGTTTGGCCGATGATTCTGAATGAAGTCGCTACTATCTTGTCCTAGATACTCCATGGCGAATGCCCCGACCGCCGCCGAGCGTGATTGTCCGGCATAACAGTGAATAACGAGCGTATCTACCTTGTCGCGATTCTTTTTGATGAAGTCGATGATTCGGCGGGCGTGTGTCTCGTTGAATAGGACGGCGCCGTCTACTTCCTTGACAGTGTCATCTATCAAGAGTGTGAGTACGTCTTTGCAAAAGTGATTGGGTGCAAAATGAACCCCGAAGCCCCCGGTGTGACTATCTTGGATGGAGATGATGGCGTAAGTGTCTCGTTTTTCGGCAAATTCCTCGAGCCCAAATGGATAATAATGCTCCATTACGTAATCAAAAGTGTCGTATAAGGATTTCACTAAAACGCGCATATAATATATATTATACCACAAAGCATAAGAATTATCAATAGGGGGGTGGTATTCGGCCGAAATCCGTGCTTTAGTGCTAAAATTATGTATATGGAGTTTGGGAAGACCTTATTGTTGATGTACGCAACTTTACTTACGCCAATTGTGGCCGGCGTCATTAACTCTCTCTGGTGTAAATCAAACTATCTCTTGAATTTTAAGCGCCCCATCGATGCTGGGAAGAATTTCCGGGATGGCAAACGCATCTTTGGTGATCATAAGACCTGGAAAGGCCTGCTCGGATACGTTGTATTAAATGCGATCTTTATGGTGCTTTTTGGCATACTTTTCGATCTATTAAATTGGAATCAATACAGTTACATTTGGCAGAATCATGCCAATACGCCACTTTTCAATATATGGGTTGGTGCTCTAATTGGTCTAGCTTATGCGGTGTTTGAGCTGCCAAACAGTTTTTTGAAGCGCCGCCTCGATATCAAGCCCGGCAAGAGCGCTCATGGATTTACAAAATATTTCTTTACTTTTCTCGATCAGGCGGACTCCGTTTTTGGCGTCTGTCTAGTGGTTTGTATTTTTTATCCAATGTCGATTGGGTTCTACCTGCTCTATGTCCTAGTTGGATCGGTAACCCATATCATTTTTAATGTTTTATTGTATTTGGCTGGGTTAAGAAAAAATATGTTCTGAGTGAGGAGAGACTATGATCAGCAGATTCGATGACGGAAAAATTTCAAAGAAAAACGGCAACAAGGCAAACTCATTAATCGAAATGCGCCAAGCTGGCTTCAATGTGCCAAATGGCTTCGTAATTGACAGTGATACTTTTGATGAGTTTGTTGCTAAGAACTCGCTTAAACAGTCAATCAATCAAGACTTGTCCGAAAAGGGTAGCGAAGGCCTAAGCAAACTCACGATGCGCCAATTTAGTCAGGCTAAGTTTGACGATGAAACGCTCGGCCGGATTAAAGAACTCATTTCGCCGCGCAAAAAATACGCCGTTCGTAGCAGCTGCACAAAGGAGGATTTGGGCGACCTATCATTTGCGGGGCAATACGAAACATTTCTCTATGTCTCGGAAAAAGAAATTATCAGTAAAATTATTGAATGCTATAAGGCCACTTATAACAAGAATATCGTGGCCTACTGCAAGAAGAATAAAATCAGCCTAAAATCACTCAAGATGGCGGTCGTCGTACAGGAAATGGTGGACCCTGAATTTAGTGGTATCTGTTTTACGGTCAATCCAGTAAGCGGCAACGATAAAACTATGCTGATTGAGACGGCGCGAGGTATCGGCGAAAATCTAGTCTCCGGCCGAAAGAAACCCGATGAATACCTGTACAACTGGTATGTGGATGAAGTTGAATTCAACAAGAAGAATCGCATGCTCAAAGAAGCGCAGGTTCGTGAGTATGGTAAAGTTTTTGCTGAAATTCAGCATCATTTTGGTTTTCCGTGCGATATAGAATTTGCAATCAAGAAAGATAAACTTTATATTCTTCAAGCACGCAAAATCACGAAGATTGTTTATGATGGTTATCATGATCTTTGGTCTACTGCCGACTTTAAGGACGGTGGCGTTTCGGCCACTATCTGTACGCCGTATATGTGGAGCCTGTATGAATATATTTGGGATCATATTCTAGCCAAGTTTATCGTGGACTCTAAAATCCTCCCTCAGTCTTACCTCGACCAGCACGTGATGGGCGATATGTTCTTTGCGCGATGTTATTGGAATTTGAGCGTCGTCAAACAGGCCATGAGCCAAATTCCGGGCTATCGCGAGCGCGAATTCGACAGTGAATATGGCATTAAGGGCGACTATGAAGGGGAAGGACAAACAACATCGCTTTCAGTTTCGGCGCTGGCAAAGTTGGGTCGCATGGCGATTGCGCAGAAAAAAATCGTGTCATATCGCGAAAAGAATGCAGAGCGTCTAAAAAGCGAATTGCTCGAGAAATACAATAACTACATTGAGCATTTTGACGACAACAAGGCGGACATTGAAAAAGTTTGGCTCACGCTCGTCAAAGATGATTACTATTTCAGCGAGTCAACTTACTTCTGGCAAATCTTTATCAATACTGTTCATCAATCGCTCTATAAAGATAGCCTTTTGAAGTACTTAACCGAAGACGAATATCTAACTGTACTGGGCGGCATTAAGGATATTTCTCACTTGCGGCCATTCTATGCCATGTGGAATGTGAGCCGCAAGATCCGTCGCAATAGTAAAGAAAAAGTTTTCTGGCAGAAATCGTCGCCAAAAGTCATTCTTAAGGAAGTTCAAAAACAACAAACGAAGATCGCGAAAGAAGTTCAAAAAGTTATCGACGATTACGGCTATCACTCCGATAAGGAGTTGGATGTCACATACGAGTGTTACTATGAGAATCCGCTACCATACATTATCAATATTAAGAATATGGTAGATTTGGAGAACCAATATGGCCCAGAGCACGACCAAGAACGCAATCATCAGAGCTATCGCGAAATCCTCGATCGCATTAAGCAAAAAGTTGGCTATAAAAAGTTCCGCAAGATTGAGGCGAAAATTACAAAGATGCGCGAAATGTTGTGGTGGCGCGAGGAGTTTCGTGATGTCTCCACCCGCTTCTATTACATTATTCATATTTATACGCTCGAGCTTGCGAAAGAATTAAAATGCCAAGATGCACTCGAAAACGAAGATGATATTTGGATGCTAAAGATTGGTGATTTATGGGATTATTACGATAAAAAGAATTCCGCCGCCGATTTGCGCGATATCGTCAAGCGCAACCGTTTCTACTACGAGGCGTACCGCAACTACATGAGCGATAACGAAATCGTCCCAGGCAATAGTGCGGGGCAGGGAGAAACAAAGGCCGAGATTTCTGGTCTTGGCGCCTGTAGCGGCAAGGTTACGGCTACTGCTCGCGTAATTAAAGACTTTTCCGAGATTGGGCGCCTCAAGGAAGGTGATATTCTCGTAACGCGCTTTACTGATACTGGTTGGACGCCGAAATTCGCAATTATGTCCGGAATCGTAACGGAATATGGCGGCATTCTGTGTCATGCGGCTATAGTTTCTCGCGAATATGGTATTCCTGCTATCGTGAACTGTCATGACGCAATGAAGAAGATTAAGGATGGTCAACTAATTACGATCTATGGCAGTACTGGCGAAGTTAAGATTGGAGGTGATAAATAATGTTTATTGGCAAATGGAATCGTAGTGTCATCCTAACTTATGTCGGATTAATTATTAGCTGTTTTGGTTTTTGGTTCTGCTCTAAACACCAGACCACTCAAGCTTGCGCATGTTTGGTCGCGGCTGGATTATGTGATCTATTTGATGGTTTGATTGCACGCTCGATTAAGCGTGATAAATTCGAAAAACTATTTGGTATTCAACTCGATTCGCTTGTTGACGCGGTAAGTTTTATTGCTTTGCCGATTGCGATCATCTTCAGTGATGGTTTAGCTCAATGGTATACGGTATTTATAGCGGCGTTCTTCGCTATTTGCGGAGTGGCTCGCTTGGCTTATTTCAATATCGAGACCTCCAAACCAGATAAGCGCGTGATGCATTATCGTGGCCTGCCGGTAACTTTTACGGCCCTAATATTGCCACTCATCCCGGCCTTGCTTTGCTGGAAGAATTCTCTCGGTGAGACGCTTTTTATTATGCAATTTCTGATGATAATTATCGGCGTATTAAATATAGCCAATGTGAAGATCCTGAAACCAAAAGGTTTAGCGTACCCAATCTTTCTTATTCTGGGACTGTTTTTAACTGGGTTCTTGTTTAGTCTATGAGCTTAGTGTACGACCGAAAAACACAGAAAATTAGTGAAGAGCCGCAATATGGTGGTGGGTCGCTGAATTTTCTTTACAAGAATGCCATCGGTCGCCTCATGCTACGCTTTTTTGTCGGTCATTTATTTTCCAATATTAATGCCGCGCTAAACAAAACGAAACGGAGCCAACAAAAAATCGCACCATTCATCGAGAAGTATCATATCGACGCCAGCGCGTATAATCTCGATGATTTTGATTCATTTGCCAGTTTCTTTACGCGCCAGAATTTATCGTTAAAACCAGTACTCGCGAAAAATATTTTTATTTCTCCTGCACAGGCAAAATTGTCGGTATATAAAATCACAAAAGGGCAAACGATTACTATCAAAAATTCTCAGTATAGTATTGAGGATTTAATCGGCGAAAAGAGCGTGGATAATTACCGCGGCGGCAATTGTTTTGTGTACCGATTGGCGATGGACGATTATCACCGTTATTGCTACGTAGATAATGGCGAAATAATTCGCCAAAAACATATTAAAGGCAAGCTCCATACTGTCAGCTCAATTTCGAGCGACTATAAGGTATTTGCTCAAAATGATCGCATTTGTAACTTTATGCATACCGATAACTTTGGCGATATTATTCAAGTCGAGGTTGGAGCCATACTGGTTGGCCGCATTCGTAATCACGATAATACCGTGTTTAAAAAAGGTTCCGAAAAAGGATATTTTGAATTGGGTGGCTCAACGATTGTGGTCATTACCAAAAACAATATTCAAATTGACGAAGATATTTTGCAAAACAGCTCACGAGGCATTGAAACTAAAATAAACTATGGAGAAAGGGTAGGTAAAAAATGCTAAAACGTTTATTTATTTATTTTAAGGAGAGGTATCCATTTCCGTCGATGCTGCTTGTGGCGATTATTGCATTTGCGGAAATCCACTTCATTATTCTGCTCAATAACGGTGTAACGGATTTTTCGCTAGGCATTCAAGAGGCTGTCGGTATTTTTACGGTCTTTTCATTCTTAATGTGGTTGCGCGTCGCGGACGATCTTAAAGATTATGAAACTGATAAAAAACTCTTTAAAGAGCGACCATTGCCGAGTGGCCGTACGAAGAAATCCGATATTATTATTGCCTGCGCGATTTTTAATGGTATTGCGATTATTTTGAACATTATCTTTATGAACGATCTTTTGTTCTGTGGAATTTTGTACGCATACGGATTTTTAATGGCGAACTGGTTCTTCCAGCGTAGCAAGATACAGCCGAGCTTGCCGCTAGCCTTAATCACACATAATCCAGTGCAAATGTTTGTAAACCTATATACAATCTCATTTACGGTTATCAAATACGGCATTCAGCCGATATCATTGATTAACGTGATGGCGCTCTTTACGCTATATTTCCCGGCCCTGATTTGGGAGATCTCACGCAAAATCCGTGCGCCAAAAGACGAAAATGCCTACACCACCTACTCGAAGCTATTTGGGTACAAAAAATCTACGCGTTTTGTGATGATTATGACCTTAGTTGACCTATGTACGAACATAATCCTCGTCTTTAATCTTAATAAAATTTCGCTCGTCGTGCTTGTACTTTTG
The DNA here is from genome assembly GCA_946185175.1 of uncultured Candidatus Saccharibacteria bacterium. Classification (GTDB taxonomy): domain Bacteria; phylum Patescibacteriota; class Saccharimonadia; order Saccharimonadales; family Saccharimonadaceae; genus UBA2834. The sequence continues at coordinate 6,759 of CAMHIH010000012.1, read as the reverse complement.
GCGGCCTGGATGACGTGGAAGTTTGTCCAATTCATGCAGAAGCCGACTCGATTTAAGCTAGTAGAAAAAGTTGAACGCTATACTTATTTGCAAGAAGCCACAATGCTTATAACGGTCGTAGTATTCTTGCTTGTGGGAAAGATTTAACAGATGTACGGGCAGAAAATCGATAACTTGTTTCTGCTAAAACGCGCCGGACTAAGCGTGCCTGATTTTGAGGTCATTAAGTTTATGGACGTTATTGATGATTATGCGGCGTTCGAGGAATACTATTTATCAAAGCTAAGACTCCCTTCACGTCAAGCCAGCAAAGAGATTTCCGCATATTTAAGTGAGCACCTGATCGTAGATTTTGTGACCGATATGAAATCGGATCTATTTGCTGTGCGCTCGGCTTCTAACATTGAGGATGGAGATGTTAATAGTTTTGCGGGACAATTTGATACCTATCTAAATATTCCGCCAAAGATGCTCGATCGGAAGATTCTTGAATGTTTTCTGTCACTAAGCAATGAAAATGTATTGGCTTATATTAAAAGACAAGACATATCGATAAGCCACATTGAAATGAACGTAATCGTTCAGAAAATGGTAGAGCCAGATTGTGCCGGAGTTCTGTTCACGGCTAATCCGCAAGGCCTATTGAACGAGACGGTTATCGTAGTCGGCGAAGGGCTAGGCGAGAACATCGTGACCGATAAAGCGCAAACTACTAGCTACTATTACAGCAAGACCGACGATGTCTATTACTTCGAAGGCAAACGGAATTTACTACGACCAAATCTCCTGCACGAGCTTGTGAAATGCGCGGCCGACATAGAACTAGTTTTGGGCAAGAACCTAGATATTGAGTTCGCAATTAATGACGGCAAAATATATATCCTGCAGGCGCGTAAAATAACCACGATTGACGATTCTGTGCCGCTAGTCTTAGATAATAGTAATATTGTTGAAAGCTATCCAGGCATTTCGCTGCCACTAACCATTTCATTTGCTGAGATGGTTTATGCTGGTGTTTTTGAGGCTTTATGTCGTCGCGTCGTTAAAGATGATGAACTACTGGATCGGTATAAACCAATCTTCAGCGAAATGGTGGGCTCTAGCAATGGGCGTTTATATTACAAAATTAGCAACTGGTATAACTTAATTGATTTTCTGCCTTTCCGGAGGCAAATTACGCCGATGTGGGAAGAAATGCTTGGGCTAGAACATCCATCACGTAAGCCAAATAAAATTAGTGCAGTGATTCATGCGCGTGTGGCGAAAAATTATCTACGCGAATTGCGTCACGCGCCGGAGAGTATGAGGCAGCTAAATGACTTCTTCGATGAATTTGAAAAAAGGTTTAAACGTGAATTCTCTGAAGAATTAAACCTGGCGGAGAGTTTAAAATACTTTCATCACGTTGCCGATGAGCTGTTTTCACGTTGGGATATTACTTTGATTAATGACATGTATGCATTTATCAATGTAGGATTATTAAAAAAACGCCTGGGCGACAAGGCAAATTCGTTAATCGCTAATATATCAAACCTCGAAAGCATGAAGCCGGTACGAGCTATGATCGAGCTGGCTTATCGAGCGGATAAAATATCTAAGGCGGCTTATCGCGAGGCGTTCGATGCTTATATAGATCAATTTGGAGACCGCAACGTCGAGGAGCTGAAGTTGGAGAGCCAGACGTTCCGCACAAATCCGAAGCTACTCGAGGCGCGAATTCAAGAATATCGCAACAATCCGCAAAGGCTTGAAGAGCTATACCAAAGTATCCAGCAAGTATCGTCCGACTATGCTGAAAATAAATTATTGGCAAGGTGTAAGGTTGGTATTCGCAACCGTGAAATTTCGCGTCTTAACCGTAGTCGTATTTATGGTATTGCGCGTCGCATCATGCTGCATGTCGGAAACTTATTGGCGAAACAAAAAGCTATCGCACAAAAGGATGACGTGTTCTATTTGCGCATTGAAGAGCTGGACCGTTTCGTCAAAACTGAGTTTGACTTGAAGAAAATCGTCAAAGAACGCAAGGCGGACTACGAAATATATCGACAATTGCCTAGCTATTCTAAGCTAATTTTCGCCAAAGAAGAGTTCGATAAGCATCACGCGTCGATAAATTCTTATGATTTTAATGAAGACAAGAATCGTCTTGTCGGCACGCCGTGCTCGGATGGTCTTGTTTCGGCAAAAGTTGTATTAGTGGACGACCCAAAGAAACACCCTGATACGCAGGGCAAAATCGTGGTTACGCGTTCGACCGATCCTGGCTGGGTATTTATGTTATCTACGGCCAAGGGTGTAATATCGGAGCGCGGTTCACTACTGTCGCATACGGCAATAATTTCGCGCGAACTAGGCATCCCATCAATTGTTGGCGTAAAAAATCTGACAAAACTTCTAAAAACAGGAGACCGAGTAACTATGAACGGCAAGACTGGCGAAATTAAGATAGAAAGTAGGGCAAAATGATTCGCTGTATTGAGTTTAATCATGAACCGGAATATGCGCAGGATTTTATAGATTTACCAAAGCGCCTCTATAGCAAAACTGAAAATATGGAAAATCCTCAGACCACCAAGCAGCTGTTACTTGGGACGCATCCGCTCAGTAAGTATTTCGAGATGCGAAAATTCGTCGTATATGATGACGATAAACTAGTTGGTCGCTTTGCGCTTACTTTTTATCCAAAGGATAAGACTGCTTATTTGGGTTTTTATGAAAGTATAGAAGAGCCCGATGTTGCAAAGTCAATTTTCGAATGTGCCATAAAGGCAGCCAAGCAGCACAAATGTTCGAAAGTAATTGGACCGGTTGATGCTTCATTTTGGATTAAATACCGCATGAAAATCAACAAATTTGACGTCCGGCCTTATACCGATGAGCCATACAATAAGGATTATTATTTTGACCAGTTTAAGGCGAACGGCTTTAAAGTTTGCGAGCACTATACGTCAAATCAGTACAAGATAGCCGAATATGAATATATCAATAAAGAATATGCCGACATGTATGACAAATTCATGAAGAAAGGCTACGAAATTAGAAATCTCGATATGTCGAGATATGACGAAAGTATTTCGGAATTATATGATTTATTAACCGCGCTGTATAGTGATTTTCCGATATACAAAGACCTTTCGCGTGAAGACTTTTTGCGAACCTTTGCAGACTTTAAGCAAATTATTAACCCAGCTATGGTCAAGATTGGATATAAAAATGGGAAGATGGCGGGCTTCTTTATAAGTGTGCCAAATTATTCGAACTTAGTTTATCATCCCAGTTTGTTAAATATAGGTAGAATACTACATCTTCGTCGTCATCCGAAAGGGTACGTAATGTTATATATGGGCGTTTTACCGGAACATCACGGATTAGGGCGAGCACTCGTATATAGCATTATTCAAGAGTTAAACCGCAACAAATTGCCAAGTATCGGCGCGCTGGCGCGAGATGGTAAAGTAACTCAGAACTATGCCGCCGACATGATTGAGGACAAATATGAATACGTACTGCTAGAAAGGAAAATAAAATGAAAACAATTGAATCAATTCTAAACAACGCATATAAGAATTGGCACGATAAAGATTTCGTATTCACGAAGACTGATGGGAAATATCAGGGAATTATGTATGGTGAGATGATTGAAGACGCCAATGCGCTTGCGGAAAAACTCGCGGCAGATGGGCTGTCAGAAAAACGCATCATGGTGATAGGCAAAAATAGTGTGCCGTACATGATTTCCGACCTAGCAGTCCTCGCTTTCGTTGGTACGGTAGTGAACTTGAATTTTCAGCTCGGCCAAGATGAAATCGAGCGCGTTATTAAAAAATCCAAGATAGCAGCGGTATTATACGACGAAGATCAGCGCGAGCGATTCATGGATATTGCGACAAAGTTTCCGAAATTGAAATGTTACTGTATGCAGGAAGAGCTTGCAAAGCTCAAAAAACCGGCCAAGATGTTTAATTTTCCAGAACGTAATCCCGAAGCCTGCGCCAAGATCATCTTTACGAGTGGTACGACCTCCAGTCCAAAGGGCGTAATGCTTTCGCTAAAAAATATTTTTGCGGGCTGGGAGCCATTATGTCGTCGCACTTCATTTAGAGATGACGAAGTTGTCTATTTATTCTTACCGCTTCACCATACGTATGGCGGCATTTATAATTTTTATTACTCGCTCGTGGGCGGGATGCAGGTTTATCTCTGCAGCGATACCGCAAAAATCGCCGATGAACTGCGAGAAGTTCGCCCGACTATCTTTTGTGCCGTACCGTTAATTTATCGTCGCCTGATGGAAGCGTATGGGGAGCATATCTCTATGGCATTTGGTGATCGAATTCGTTTTCTATTTTGCGGCGGAGCCAACTTCAGTCCGAAGATTCGCGCGTTTTATAAGCAGCACGGACTGCCAATGTTTGAGGCTTACGCCTTGACCGAGACAAGCTCATCACTGAGCATCGAATACCCGAATTTTGATGATTTTGAAAGCTCCGGCACGGTGTTTGAGAATATGGAAGTAAAAATCCTAAATCAAGACAAAGATGGCGTGGGTGATATCGTCGTAAGGGGCGAAAGTGTGTTCTTGGGGTATCTTGATGATGTAAAAAAGACAAAGGCGGCGTTTACGGACGACGGTTACTTCATTACGGGCGATTACGGCTGGTTAGAAGGCAACAAATTGTATGTGCGCGGTCGCAAAAAAGACGTTTTGGTTGGCGAGAATGGCGAAAACGTCTATTTGCCAGACATCGAGCGTCGTCTCGTCATGACCTGCAGTGACGTGGTTAAATTGAAGGGGCAACTAGAGAAAGGCGCAATTATTTACGACATTTACCTTAAAGAAGCTAGCGACATAGATGTGGGCCAAGTTATTCAAAAATTTAACGCAAACTCTGCTAAGAAAGATTGGATCATAAACTATTCCGTTCACAAAGAATCGGAATTGGTGGGGTTAAAGTAATAAACGCAAACTGGCTAAGATAAAGCTTGTGCTAAAATATATCCATGAAGAAACTAGTCTTCGGATTGATTTTGGTCTTATTGTCGTCAATTGTCTTAATAGCGCCGGCGAGCGCGTTAGATATAGAACGACCACAAGAAGAAGTAGAGGTCGAGCCTTTCGAAAATATTTACGTCTATGACGAAGCGAATGCTTTAATGGACGTTCATAAAGAAGAAATGATCCAAAAAGCGAAGGCGGCTCACGATGAGGCGAATATACGTTTTGCGATAGTGATCGTTCCGCGAGTAGTCGGGGATATGACTAACTATGTAGCGCAACGTTTTGACGAACTGCATATGGAGGGCGGAGCGAAAGAGTCTGGTTTCCTACTTGTGCTTGAGTATAATACTGGCAAGATTAACTGGAAGGCGACCCCCGAACTGAATGTCCAGATTAACCGGGTATACTCGCAATGGTTGGATAATTCGACGAAAGGTTTTGAGAAAGAAGTCACGAGGACATTCTCCGGCCGAATAGGCATGTTATTTATTAATATTGTTGACACGCTGAAAAAGAGCCATATATATTACGCAAATACGGCCGCAGATGTATGTCGCGATAACATTAAAAGCGAGATGGATGCCATCATGGTTACGATTACGATGGTGTTTTTCTGTATGATTGTTCAGATACTAATACCGTATCGCACGCCGCGATTAATAGCATTGGCGATAGCGGAGGCTCTAATTCTTGCCGTATCGCCAGGGTTTGCGAAAAATTGTCACGCCAGCCAGGGCTCAATAGTTTTATGTGCCACATCGTTCGTGATGGTCGCAACGTATTTTATCGTTAATGCTTTCTTCGGATATTCTAAGAAAAAACCAGATGTTGAAATAACTGATCATAGCGTGGGCTATCATTACTAAAATCAGAATTAGTGCAAACGTTGTCACAAAAAAGAGTAGCAGGAGCGGCTCCATATTTGTGTAAAACGAAAAATATGTTATAATAATTTCATGGAAAATAAGAAAAGCAATAGTAGTAATTTGATGCCTATTCTTATTATTGCTGTCGCCTTTTTTTGTTGCGTTGCCCATATATGCAAGCTCCGTCGCAAAAAATAACACAAAGAAGTCATGCGAATCGGAAAATAAAGTATACGTCGAGAGCTCAAATACGTGCAGAGATAAGACAACGTCGGAACGTTTTGATGATGAGTGTATCACCGGAGTAACCGTTGGTAGCACGCATTACTCATGCTCCGAGATAAGGCAGGCTGGCCTTGAGTCGGCGTATTTAAAAAATGCAATCGTAAAACATGGCGGCTCCCTTTATGAAATTGGAACATACCAGGAAGTGAATGCGGGGAAGAACGCTGGCGACTATTGTCTCTCGGCTGCCGATACATGGTCTCATGTAGGCGAAGTGAGATGCGTAGTATTTTATCCTACATATTTTGCAAATTCCGGACGCAATTTTTTCATTGATGAAAAGAAAGATTATCAGAATGGGTTCGTGATCTATATGTATGGAAACTACAATTGGAATGATTTTCTTGCAACATATAAAGATAAAGGCGAGATACTCGTATGTGGCACGATAACAACCTACCAAGGTCATCCGCAAATCAAGGCAACCCCGCAAAACATTCTGACTTCTCCGACGGGAACAGCTCGCGGAAGCTATACAGTGTACCAGTATACCTGCGACTAATTAAGACGCACTCACGGTCTTTATAGAAAAGCTTATTTAGGGCTCTAGAAATCTAAGTCTTCTTCGCTGAGGCTCTCCCAAACCTCTTTGATTTTTAGATCATG
>CAMHIH010000011.1 GCA_946185175.1 uncultured Candidatus Saccharibacteria bacterium | reverse complement strand
CGTTAGGGTGCATCTTTTGTTTTTTCTGGAGCATAAATACGTTACAATAAACTTATGGTTATAGGAAGAGAACGTCGCGGCTTTACTATTATTGAAGTCGTGCTCGTATTGGCGATTGCTGGTTTAATTTTCTTGATGGTGTTTATCGCCTTGCCGGCATTACAGCGTAGCCAGCGCGATACGCAACGCAAGAACGATGTTGATCGCATCGCGGCGGCTGTCAATTCATACATTTCAAATAACAATAAGCTACCTTTCGGATATGACCAGGGTAGTTTGGATAAAGATTTCATTGTTCGCTATGTCGATAGTAGCTGCGCATACAAAAAGACTAGCTCGGGAAACACTCTGCAAAATTACGAATACACCGGATGCTCGGAGCAGTTTACATCGCCAGATGGCACAATTTATCGGGTTGGCTTAATTCCTGGCAATAAGAATTATCATAGCTGGGATTCGAAGGACTATCACCGTATTTATTTTCAGGCGGGTGCCAAATGCAATAGTACGGAAGGCTCCAGCGTAAAAACCGGTTTGCCGAGAGACTACCTTGTGGCTACAAAAATGGAAGGCAAAACTGTTTATTGCGTAGATAACCATTAAAAATGCAAGCCATCTTCATATTCCTTCTTGGTTTCGTCTTAGCTGTAGTGGTTTTAGCTTTGATATTTTTAGCTACTGGCATAGCCGGTGCGCCATATGTGCCAAGTCAAAAAACTCAGCTACGCGAAACTTTCACTCGGCTTTATCCGCTCAAGAGCAGCGACCTGTTGGTTGATTTGGGGTCTGGCGATGGCATTGTATTGGCTTGCGCGGCTGAGCGGGGTGCGCGCGCTATAGGCGTCGAACTGAACCCTATCATGGTGCTTTTATCGCGCGTTCGTTTGCGCAGAAATAAAAATATTTCGATAAAATGCGGCAATATGTATTATTATCGTTTGCCCGCTGAGACTACGGTCGTCTATGCCTATGCTAATCATTTCGTTATCCAAAAACTTTATTCGCACGTCCAAGCGGAAGCTACGCGTCTTGGTCATCGGCTTTATTTGATATCGAATGCTTTCGATTGTCGGGCGGTTAAGCCGCAGAAACGCTCCGAGACGCATTATTTATACCGCATTGAGCCGGCGCGGCCCAAGAAAAAATAGACGGCGACCATAATCAATGCTAAAATAAAAGCAGAAGCAGTATTATTTTTCTAGGAGAAAGCATGAGATTTGAAATCGGTGGGGATCTCGCCAAAGAATTTAAAAATCGTTGGAATCAGCGTTTGCGTTGGATTCGCATAGCTGGCTACATCGTCGGAATTTTAATGATTTTAGCGGGTGTCGCCTGTCTATTTTCGCCAATTCGCAGCGCCGAGGCGCTAAAGGCGATTGTCGCTATTATTATCATTAATGTTGGCGTTGTGCGCTTTTTCGAATATTTCTTTTCACCAGCACTTATTCGTTTTGGCGGCAAGCTCATTAGCGCCATTTTCAATATCCTGATTGGTGCAATACTAATTCAGATGCCAACTGGTACGGCGTTGACAATATTCTCATTTGTTATTGGCCTTTATCTATTGATATCGGGCGTCAGCAAGTTGGCCTATGCCGCACAATTGCGCGTTTTTGGCGTTATGAATTGTGGCTGGGTTGTAGTAGATGGTACTTTTCGCGCTATTACCGCTTTCCTATTCTTCGCCATGCCAATGCTATCGATTGCGATACTGAGCGTCGTGATTGGCCTCTATCTATTGATTGATGGTGTATCGATTCTGATCGAGACAGCAGACTCCAAAAACCTCGAGTTCAAAAAGAAGAAAACCTCTGATCATAAAGCGGTCGAAGCTGAAGTAGTCAAGAAGGGGTAGCTTGACTCATTGGTAATAAAATGTTATTATATAGTGCGCAACGAAAGTTGCGTACTTTTTACCCATTTTCGCCAAAATCTGTCATTTTCTGGAGGTGATTATATGACACTTGACGAAAGAAATCTGGTTGATGATATCATTATGAACATCCGCATTGCGGCTGATGCAATCGGCCTGACGGATGGAGCTGTGGCGGTCTGCGTGCATGACTTCATGACGCGCGACAGTTTCGATGAGCTGGTCGTAGCACAGCTGTCCGAGGATGGCGACTACTGCCTCTATGAGCAGGGCGTCCTGGTCTGCGACTGCTACGGCGTCGCGATGATGAAGCTACGCGCCGCTCAGGTGGCCTATCTGAAATGCGAAGAGCGCTGGGGTCAGAACTGTGTTAAATACTACAAGTCCGCCAGCCTCGATTCGGCCGATGAGGTGCCTGGTCGCACAAGCTGGAACGGTGCCGTTTGCTATCCTATCGTAGCGCACGACTACACCTATTGCATGAACGGTGGTCGCCTGGCGCAGACGATTACGGTGGCTGTCAGTGGCGGCACAGAGAAGCAGGATGCTGCGCTGGCCTGGTCGGCTGAAGCAATGATTCGCGCTCACGCCGAGCGTAGTGATTGCTGGCTCGATATCCGTCCCGACTATGAGCATCGCATTGGCTTAAAGTAATCAGATTATCTAGCGCTCGGGCCACCGGTCCGGGCGCATTTTCTTTTTTAACCTTTGCAAAAATAGCTTTTATGGTATATAATCACCTTAGTTGCGGGTTTAGCTCAGTTGTTAGAGCGCTTCCTTGCCAAGGAAGAGGTCGAGAGTTAGAGTCTCTTAACCCGCACCATTTTTTATATCTGCCTTCTGGGGCAGTTTTTTATTGCGTGTTGCTAAAAATAGTTAGATAAAAAACTTATGAATAAACGAGACGTTAATGCGTGATGCTATGTGCGGCGCGGAAGTCCAAAAAAAGAACAGCCGGGCTTTCGCCCAACTGTTCAAGGTACTACTTGCACTGAAGCATCTCGATGCGTTTGATGGTTTCTGCTGCGATTTCGGCGTTATGTTCACTGTTCCTAAACAGTACGCCGACCGCGATTGAGTAGTCGCAATCTTCATAGCAGAGAACTTGACGTTCGAAGACAACATTAGAGCCACCCCAGCCCATTTTTGCGTGTGTTTTGCCAGACAGGCTGTCGGTATGTGCTGAACGAACGTACTCTGTCAGGAATTTGTGACGATCTTCCTCAACTCGACTGACGGCGGCGCAGTAGGTATATTCGAAACTCCGTGTTCTCGCTCTTGTCGGCTCGAGCAACAGATCGCGCACGTCCACGACAATCTCGCCGTAATTTTCGCCGAGTTCTTTCGCGTAATCCAGCATGTCGTCAATTACGCTCCGCAGTGCATCAAACAGGATACTACTTAGTCTTGTCATTTTGTGTTACCCCCCTTTCTGACAATACTGAAGTCTGTCATCATTATAATCAAATCAAAATGCTGATGCTTTAAAATCTTGTCGTTTTTGCCAAAATCAAAATATGTTTCGATGCTATATACCTTATTCGGCAATCCATCGACATACAAAAATCGCAGAATTCTGCCGACAACTCCATAACTGAATATTTTTAAAACTCGCATCCCGTCATCAGATAAAACTAGGGAATTGTGTATTAGACAAGCAGCAACATGAGGCGGTCATCGCTTGCGAGGATGCGCAATTAGTTTTAGCATCGGCAGGAAGCGGTAAAACATTGAGCTTGATGGCGAAAATTAATTATCTAATCAATGGGCTTCATATTTCGCCACCACAAATTTTGGTTATTTCTTTTACGAATAAGACCGTATCAGAGCTGGTCGAAAGATGCGGTAATCCGGATGTCGAAGTGCGTACTTTTCATAGTCTTGGCAATAGTTTGTTGCAATTCAGCAATCGTGAAACATTAAGAAAGATGCGCCTAATCTCGGATGATGCAATTAGGGCCTTCGTACGGCGTACTATTTGGCATTTTTGTTGCGAAAGCGAAACTTTTGCGCGCCGCTTTAATAATTATTTGCTGTTTTTCTATTCTGCGCCGCAAAGTGTTGGCTCGCTGCGCAATCATGCAGAACGTGTTCGTTTTAATCAGTTATATTTGCGTCCGCCAATATGCTCGCATGGTGGGCGGATGCGCTCAAAAGAAGAACAATTACTGGCGAATTGGCTAGCAATTCATCGAATTCAATATAATTACTCTGAACCTTATCGCGGCAACAGTGATTACCGACCGACTTTTACGATTCGGAGCGGCACAAATATGGCATATATCGATATCTTGCAGACCGATAAAGGCGGGGGTTCGTTTTATGGCCTTTCGTATTTAAAAACTTGCGTATTGCGCAAGCGAATCCACCAACGGTGTCGGACGAACTATCTTCAAATTTCAACCCATGATTGAGACGATAATTCCGCATACGGTAAAGTTGCGAAGTTTTTAAAACAACACAACATCCGTCCGCGCCGGCTGCCAGAGGCGGAAATTCTCCATCTTATTATTCTTAATCCAACTTATCGAAAAGATTTTGATGCGTTTCTGGATTATCTGGCTCATTATTTAGCGGCATTTAAAAATAGTATGAAAAAATTTAGAGACATTAATGCGGAAATATCAAAAATGAATAGCTATTATAAAATGCGCGCCAAAAAATATTTTGCAATATTTCGGCCACTTTATGCGGCGTATCAAAGATGGCTAGAGGCTGAGCAGCAATATGATTTTGCCGACATGATAAATCTAGCCATTCAAAACGTGCGCGACATTCCAGAATGCGCCGACAATTATCGATATATTTTGTTGGACGAGGCGCAGGACTTGTCACCGAATCGCTATCAGTTAATATCCGAAATCCTAAAGAAAAATGTTGGATGTCGCTTTTTCGCGGTTGGTGACGATTGACAGTCGATTTATAGATTTACAGGTAGTAATTTGGCGCTAATTTATCAATTTGAACATTTTTTTCGGCTCAAAACCCACCGTAGTTTAATTGAGCAAACGCACCGTTTTGGGCAACCGACTATCCGCACGAGTAGTAACTTTGTGACGAAGAATCCTGGCCAGGTTGCTAAAAATATTCGTGGCAATCGTCGCAATCATACACCAATCTCGATTATTTTAAATGAGACACGCAATGACGATACGGATGCCTTAATAAAAATATTACAGAAGGTGAACCTTTCGGATGAGATACAGATAATTTCGCGTTACAACCACGATATTTATCGGTTAAAGGAGCATGATGGCGTTAGAATTGTCTCGCCCGAAGCGATAATGTGGCAGAATATTAGGATTCCGTTTTGCTCGATGCATAAATCGAAGGGTATTACGCGCGATATCGTGATTGTTCTAAACATGAATTCAACTACGACCGGCATGCCAGCCACGCGTGAAAACGATCCACTTACTGACATATTGTTATCCGCAGAGGAATCGTATCCCTTCGCGGAGGAGCGCCGGCTATTCTATGTTGCTATTACGCGCGCTCGCAAAGCGACTTATTTAATAGCTGAGCGGAGAAATCCCTCGCCATTCCTGTTTGAAATCTCGGATGACCTAAATGACTTATATCAAAAGCTTTGCCCGCGCTGTAAAACTGGCGAACTAGTCAAACGGAACGATAGATACTATTGCGCTAATTACCGGTACGGTTGCAACTTTACGAAGCGGATTCAGCGATAAACATCCCAGAATAGTGCTAAAGTGTTACAATAATTACATGGCAAAGACTCTGCGCAAGCAAATCGCGCAAAATCACAGAAATACGATTTTTATTATGCTAGTCTTTATTGCTTTGATGGCTGTAATTGGCGGCATTTTTGCCTGGCTAAATGCGGAGCCGAAAATCTTAATTTGGTTCGCCGTCATTTCTATTGCATATGCGGGTTTTCAATACTTTTTTGCCGACAAAATCGCTATCGCATCAGCTGGCGCACGTCGCATTGAGGAGGTAGATAATGAACGCTACTATAAGATTGTGGCAAAATTAGCCAAAGACGCTAAATTGCCAATGCCAAAGGTTTATATCATTAATGATTCGGCGCCAAACGCGTTTGCTACGGGGCGTAATCCGCAGCATGCTTGCGTGGCAGCCACCACTGGCTTGCTTGAAATCATGGATGACAAAGAACTTCGTGCAGTAATGGGGCATGAAATGTCGCACGTCAAGAATTACGATATCCGGGTTTCGATGATTGTATTCGGCCTCGTGTCGCTAGTGGGGCTATTATCTGATTTTGGCCTAAGGGTTCTATTTTATAGTGACCGTGACGAGGAGGACAATTCGCCAATTGGCGTACTAATTGCGGTAATTGTACTGCTATTGTCACCGCTAATCGCGACAATTGTGCAATTAGGCGTGTCGCGACAGCGGGAATATTTAGCCGATGCGTCATCTGCCAGCTTAACGAATGATCCGGACAGTATGATAGATGCGCTACGCAAGCTTGATTCCCACTCGCAACCAATGCACCAGCAAAACATCGCATCGGAATCTATGTATATCGCAAATCCGCTCCGAAAATCATTCCTCAGCAAAATATTCTCCACTCATCCGACAATAGAATCACGCATCGAAAGGTTAGAAAATGCCAAAAAATAGTAAGAAAAGTCCGAAACGTAACACCATGAAAAAAGAGGCCTCCAAAAAGACGGACCCTAAAAAGACCGCCAAACAACGCAAGACTTTCAAAGAAGCTTTTAATGAATCGCGTGACAAGGTTTGGGCTAAGAAAAATGCTCGGCTTAAACTGCATCATTCTTTTAGGCGTTCATATCGCGAGGATTATATCCGTCCACTCGATGTGCCTGGTATGGTCTCGCATGCGATGTCGACCTTGAAAATCATTTTCCGTAACTGGAAACTATTCTTTGGCCTACTCGTTATTATCGTGATTTCTAATATTATTTTTGTGGGCCTAATGAATCAGGCCACTTACGAATCCGCCCAAGAGAGTCTCGAGGTTAGTAATGAGGCGCTTGGCCACGGCGAATTAGGACGCATGGCCGAAGCGGCCATGATGGTAGTGACGACGGTTACTACTGGCGGCCTATCGAATAATATGACCGAAGTGCAGCAGGCTTTCGCTATCTTTCTTTTCGCAATCACTTGGTTGGTAACTATCTATTTCTTGCGCCAATTAATGGCTGGGAATAAGCCAAAACTGCGCGACGGTCTCTTTAATGCGCTGACGCCATTAATTTCATCCCTTTGCGCAATTTTGCTCGTAATCATTCATGCATTGCCGGCTATGCTTTTTATCGTATTATATTCGTCAGCCGAATCCACCGGTTTCTTAACGCAGCCACTTTACGCCTTCTTGTTCTGGACATTTGGTGGTTTACTAATATTGCTCTCATGCTATCTTTTGCCTGGTTCAATATTGGCGCTGGTCGCTGTTTCGGTGCCTGGCATTTATCCAATGACTGCAATTAACGCTACAACCGATTTAATCCAGGGGCGCCGCATGGCTTTCATCCTGCGTCTAATTTTTGCCGTAATTTTCATTGCGGTAATATGGGTCGTAATTATGTTCCCGTTAACTTGGCTCGATATGTTCTTGCGCGACAAGGTGGGCTTGCCGGATATTCCAATTATGCCGTTCATGATTCAGGTCATGACCACCTTCTCGGTGATTTATCTCACATCGTATATTTACCTCTTCTATCGCAGGATGCTAGATGACGAACACTAATATTCCTGCCGAGGTGCTAGAGCGCGTTGCGAAATTACGCGACCTTATTAATGATTATCGCTATCATTATCACGTCTTAGATGAATCCATTATGTCTGAGGCGGCGGCTGATAGCCTCAAGCATGAATTGACTCAGCTAGAAGAGCAATATCCAGAATTAATTACGCCAGATTCCCCAACGCAGCGCGTGGCGGGGCGGGCCTTGGATAAATTCCAGAAAGTTACTCATGCCGAGCGTATGATCTCACTCGCGGATGTTTTTTCGGAAGACGAAGTGCGCGAATGGCTTGAGCGTATTGCAAAGCTCGGCGCAATTAATCCGGAGCTTTTTGTTGATATTAAAATGGACGGCCTCGCGATGGCTCTGATTTACGAAGACGGCTTACTTAAGCAGGCCGTAACGCGCGGCGATGGTAAAGTTGGCGAAGATGTCACGATGAATGTGCGCACCATTGAAAATGTGCCACTTTCGATCCCACAAAAAGAGCATACCGAAGTGCGCGGTGAGGTTGTGATTTTTAAGAAAGATTTTGATGAGCTAAACGCAAAACAGCGTGCTATGGGCAAGCCTGAATTTGCTAATCCGCGCAACTTGGCAGCTGGCACAATTCGTCAGCTCGATCCAAAGATTGCCGCTTCTCGTCCACTTAAATTTATGGGCTACGATATGGTTTCGCCGAATCTTGATACGAATGCGCATGTCTATGACCGACTTAAAGAACTTGGCTTCCGCATCTCGGGCCAGCAGCATATTTATCACAATTTGCGTGAAGCGATGGATTTCATTAACGACCTTAATGAGACGCGTCAAAACCTACCGTTTGGTACTGATGGCGCCGTCATTAAAGTAAATGACCGCAAAGTTTACCAGGCGCTCGGCATCGTTGGTAAGACTCCACGTGCCGCGATTGCTTTTAAATATCCGGCCGAAGAAGCTACGACGGTAGTTAAAGATATAGTGATTTCGATTGGCCGTACGGGCGCCGCAACGCCGGTTGCCGTGTTCGATCCGGTCCAGGTTGCCGGCTCAACCGTGCGCCATGCTTCACTTCATAACGCCGATGAAATCGCGCGCCTTGATGTACGCATCGGGGACACTGTCGTAATCTATAAAGCAGGTGATATTATTCCGCAAATTAACCGTACTCTAACTGAGCTTCGTCCAAGCCATTCTGAGCCATTCGATTATGAAAAAGCCCTGCATGAACAATATCCAGAACTCGAGTTTGAGCGTCCAGTTGGCGAAGTAGTTTATCGTGTAAAGGGCAGTAACGCCAATGAAATACTCAAGCGCTCAATCGAATATTACGCCAGCAAACCAGCGCTCAATATTGAGGGGCTTGGCGAGAAAAATGTTGAAGTATTAGTAGATGCCGGACTCGTTTCATCGATTGCCGATTTGTACACTTTAACGCCGGCCCAAGTTGAAACCCTCGATCGTTTCGCGGAATTATCCGCCCATAAGCTTATCGACAATATTCAGGCCAGTAAAAATCCGCCGCTCGCTCGTTTTATTACAGCAATCGGTATCCGTCATATCGGTAGTCAAACCGCAATTGATTTAGCGGCGCACTTCAAAACACTTGAAGCTCTGCGCGATGCGCGCGAGGCAGATTTGCTCGAAATGCCTGGCATTGGCAAAATTGTGGCGGAATCAATTTTGGCGTTCTTTGCGGATGAAGATAATTTAGCATTATTAGATCGCCTTCAAGAACTTGGCGTTGAGCCGGTTTACCAGGATACCTCGAATGGTCGCCTGAATGGCTTATCGTTTGTCGTTACGGGCACACTGGATTCGATGGGGCGCGATGCCGCGGCTGAGAAAATCAGGAGTCTGGGCGGAGAATTCCACAGCTCCGTTGTAAAAACAACAAAATATTTAGTCGCCGGACACAACACCGGCAAGTCGAAACTCGAAAAAGCTGCTAAATATGGTACCGAAGTTATCGACGAAGCAAAGTTTCTCGAACTGCTTGGTGAATAAAGCGAAAGATTTATATTTAGCACTCTTGACTTGCGAGTGCTAAACAACTACAATAGATATAGTTAGGTTTGCTTGGTGGTAATAGTGCAAACCGACGACACGTTGGAGATTTTGAATTTATGGATGAATTTAGCGAGATAATGAACCATCTCAGCGAGAATGCACGTTTTGCCCTGCAGAAAGCGGATTTTTTTAGCAAACGCTACAACCAGGGCTATATGGGTACCGAGCATCTCTTGATGGGTGTATTGGCGCAAGATACTTCCACTGGTGCGAAAATCTTACGCGACGAGGGGGTAGATCTGGAAGAAGTTGAACGCGCGCAGGGCAAAGTCGCGGTTGATGTGCCGGCGGCGCCAATGGCGATGATGTCGCTGTCTGAAGCGACGGTTTTAACCTTGCGAATGTCCTTAAACTTTGCGCGCGAAAACGGCCTCGAAATCGTCGGAACTGAGCATATTGTCTACGCCCTAATTCGTCAGCCAAATTCCCGTGCGACGGTTTTATTGAGTAAGCTAGACACTGATCTTGATGCGGTTGCAGAAAATATCGAAAAATTAGTCGAAAAAGAAGCGAGCGAGGCTAAGCTTGAAGGGCAAAAACGCAAAGCTGGTAAGCGTGCTGGCTATCGTTTCTTGTCGAAATATGGTACGGATTTAACCGAGGAGGCCAAAGCTGGCAAGCTCGATACCGTGATTGGCCGCGAGCAGGAAATCGAGCGAGCCGTGACGGTGCTTTGTCGTCGCAGTAAAAGTAATCCGGTCTTAATCGGTGAAGCCGGCGTCGGCAAAACTGCTATTGTTGAAGGCCTTGCTATGCGAGTCGCCAAGAATGATGTGCCGGATAAGCTCGTTGGCAAGCATATTTGGCAAATTGATCTCAGTTCCGTGGTGGCTGGCACTAAATTTCGTGGCGAATTTGAAGAACGCATTAAGGGTGTAATTGATGAGGCTGTCGATGATGACTCGGTAATCCTTTTCATTGACGAGCTGCATCTACTGTCTGGCGCGGGTTCAGCTGAGGGTAGCATGGACGCGGCTAATATTCTAAAGCCGGCCTTAGCGCGTAATAGCCTAAAACTTATCGGTGCCACTACTTTGGATGAATACCGCAAAAATATCGAGAAAGATAAGGCTCTGGCACGACGTTTCCAGACCGTGATTGTCGAGGAGCCATCGCCAATTGTGACTTTGCGCATTCTAAAGGGCATTAAGAAGCACTACGAAAACTATCATCAAGTTAAGATTTCGGACGAAATTCTCGAGGAAGCCATTACTTTGTCGGAACGTTATATTTCTGATCGCTTCATGCCAGACAAAGTTATTGATGTAATTGATGAAGCAAGCGCGATTGCGCGTGTGTCGCTCGATAAAAAAGGCGGTAGCGCCTACAAAAAGCTGAAAATCGAGTACGACGATTTACAGAAGAAAATCGAGGCAGCGGCCGAAAATGAAGACTACGAAAAAGCCGCCGAATATAAGACTCGTGCTGCGCAGGCGCAAGAAAAAATCGCTAAGCTCGAAAAGGATAATAAGGACTTGAAAGAGGCTCCGGCAGTTACATCCGAAAATCTCGCTACAGCCATTAGCCTAAAAACCGGCATTCCGGTTAATCGCGTGCACGGTTCGGAGCAGGAGCTATTAATTCACCTTGAAGATCATTTGAAAAAAGAAATCATTGGTCAAGATCAGGCAATCGATGTCGTTAGTAAAGCGATTCGTCGTGGTCGTTCTGGTATTGCTGACCCGCGTCGCCCAATTGGTTCTTTTGTCTTTATGGGGCCAACTGGCGTCGGTAAAACTGAGCTAGCGAAAGTAATCGCCTGCGAAGTATTTGGTGGCGAAGATTCGCTCATGAAAATCGATATGTCGGAGTTTGGCGAAAAACATAATGTTTCGCGTCTCGTTGGCGCGCCGGCTGGCTACGTTGGCTATGACGATGGCGGTAAATTAACCGAGCGTATTCGTCGTCATCCATACTCTGTAGTTTTGTTTGATGAAATCGAAAAAGCCCATCCAGAAGTCTTTAATATTCTTTTGCAAATCTTGGAAGATGGCACTTTGACGGACGGCCAGGGCACAAAAGTAAAATTTAATAACACAATTGTAATTCTCACTAGTAATCTCGGCGCCGAGGAGATGTACCGTGAAAGCGAGATGGGCTTTACGGCTAAAACTAAGAAAGATGCAAAAGCGCTTGAGGCCGAACATGCCGCTAATGAAGCTGCAGCCATGAAGGCTTTACGTAAGCTAATGAAACCAGAGCTAGTTAATCGCTTTGACGGTATTGTGACTTTCAACGCGTTAACCGAAAAGAATGTCGAAAAGATTTTCGATAACATGATTGCCGAAGTCAAAAAGCGCTTGGCTACAAAATCGATTGGCCTTGAGCTTGATCCGGCGGTAAAGCAACATCTAATTGGTAAGGGCTACGATACGAAGAATGGCGCTCGCCCGCTTCGGCGCGCTATCGAAGACGAACTTGAAACCTTGTTGGCCGATAAAATGCTCGACGGCACACTCGACAAAGGCATGATTGCGAAAGTTAAGCTAAAAGATGATAAACTAGTATTTAGTATAGCTAAAGAGTAGTTTATCAAAATATGCATTCTCAAAACAAAACTAAGAAAAGCCATGCCAAGTTATTCTTGATGCTGGTTTTTCTGGTCGCGATTGCCGGCCTAGTATATGCCAAGTATGACTTCATGTATGATGTGGTGGCTGGCTTTAATTATGTACCAGAAGAGGAAATCGCCGTCGTCATAGATAATATTGATTTAACCGGTGAAGGGCAACGCATCCTCAAAGCTTCGCACCCAGAGCTGCAATCGGCGGCAGATTTTAATAAAAATTGTCCGACGGTGAGTGCGCAAACCTCAACGCTCGGTTGCTATTACGCGCGTCAAATTTACGTTTACGATATCGATAATGAAGAATTGCAAGGCATTAAAGAAGCGGTTCTCGCGCACGAGCTGCTACATGCGGTCTGGGAGCGGATGTCTGATCGTGAAAAAGCCCATCTCGAGCCTATCTTGCGTCAGGTTTATGAGGATAACAAAGCCGAATTGTCGGATCATATGGAAAATTACGAAGCGGCTGATTTCGTCGACGAACTTCATTCGGTCATCGGTACGCAACTTGATACTTCCAAGCTCGGTAGTGAGCTGCGCAACCATTACGCGGAATACTTTAACGATTTGGCAAAAATTGTCGCCTATTTTAAGAGTTATGATGACATCTTAACTGGTCAGCGCGAAGCAGCCGAGAAACTTTACGCCGAAATCCAGACGCGCAAAGCGGAAATTGACGCCCGCACGGCCAGCTATGAACAAAATTACAATCAATTAACCGCCGATATCGACGACTATAATATCCGAGCAGGGCGGGGTTGGACGACTTACGCCGAGCGCGATGCCCTAAATGCTGAACGTAATCAACTTATTACTCGTCAAGGTCTATTGGAAGACGAATATCAGTCATTATCGGACTATGTCGACGCAACGAATGAGCTAGTCGACCAATATAACGCTATGGTGGAACACCTTGGGCAACTCCAGCAGAGCATTGATAGCAATGCCGAA
>CAMHIH010000010.1 GCA_946185175.1 uncultured Candidatus Saccharibacteria bacterium | reverse complement strand
ATCCCAACGCGGGTCCGCAGGCTCAGACTGGTGGCACCAATCCTGACTATGGCGGAGGCCAGAATCAGGATAACGATACCACTATTACGGATGAGCCTAGCTCTCCGTCTACTTACACTCCGCCTGCGCGTCCTTCGGGCGGCACGGGCAGCAGTGGTACCGGCGGTACTGGTGGTTCTCAGAGCCAGAGCGGCTCGCCAACTGTCGATCATAACAATGGCACCCATGAGACGCATGGCGGTCAGGACTATCAAGTCCAGGCTGGCGACGGCCAAAACCACACTGACCTCGGAACTGTTCAGGAGCAGGCGTCTCACGACACCGTTGAAGCCCCTGTTCAGGACGACGGGGTTAACGAGGGAAACATTCTTCCTCCTGAATAAGTGGACATCGAGGTTTTTCTCGGGTAAGTTTGACTATTTCGTTTAGTCATAACGAGCCTGTTCGTATAGCACCTTGCGGGGAGGGGCCTAGCCCCTCCCTCGCACCAGGTTTTGTATAGTAACGATCTGACTTTTTCGCATTTAACAATTTGCGGCTAGTAAAAAGTTAAAAACTTCCAAATCTATACTAATATTTTTAGAAAGGAATTTATTTACTATGAAGAAAATCACAAAGGTTAGCCTCGGCCTCGCTGCTGTTGCAGCTGTTGCCGGCGCTAGTGCTTTCGTGGCTTTTGCTTGGGGTCCATCACGCACAACTTATACGATGGCTAACCCAGCTGACCACGTAGTATTCAACTCTATCGTTGATAACAACAAAGAAATTGGTGATGAACGTTACTTCGTTAGTGCTTCCGAATATACCGGCAATGCTGCTAATAACAAGTGGACCGACAACACCGCAGTAGAAGACGGCAAAGAATATGTTGTTCGTATGTATGTACACAACAACGCCGCCGCCAACCTCAATTTAACGGCTAAAGACACTCGTGCATACGTTGTCTTGCCAACCGATACCGCAACTTCTATCACTGTTAGCGGTAAAGTTTATGCATCAAACGCTAACCCAACCACTGTTTGGGACCAAACCACCTTCACTTCGAAGAATGGTGAGAAGTTTAACTTAGCCTATGTTCCTGGTACTGCAAAGTATTACAACACGAAGGATGGCAAGGAACGCTCATTCAACCTTGATACCACCAACAATGACCTCTTTACTTCAAAAGGTGTCTTGCTCGGTTATGACAAGATGGATGGTAACTTCCCTGGCTGTAACCAATATTCTGGTTATTTAACCTTCCATGTTAAAGCTCAATTCGCTGCCAAGCCAGATCTTGAGATTTCAAAGGAAGTCAAGATTCTTGGCACCGATACTTGGAGCGAGGAAGTTAAAGCTAAATCTGGTGACACGGTACGTTATCGCATTCACTTTGTTAACTCCGGCAACACCACGATGCAAAACGTCGTCATTCGCGACATTTTGCCAACCGGCTTAACCTATGTTAAGGGTACTACTCAAATCTTTAATACCAAGCACCCAAATGGTGTAACGCTCAGCGACAATATTGTTACTGACAATGGTATTAACATTGGTGACTATGCCTCAAAGGGTGGCGCCTGGATTTATTTCAACGCTACTGTTGATGGCTCCGTCAGTGAAAAATGCAACAATACGCTTCTCCGCAACGTCGTTCAAGCTAACGGCGGTAGCGGCACCAAAGAAGATACTGCCGACGTCCTCGTAGACGGTAAGGTCTGTACTTCTGGCTTTGAACTAGATAAGAAAGTTCAGCTCAAGGGCGGTAGCTCCTGGAGTGAAACCGTCAAGGCAACCGCTGGTAGCGAAATTCGCTATCGCATCGCTTTCAAGAACACTGGTAATACCACTCTCGAAAACGTCGTAATTCGCGATACGCTTCCTACTGGTATTACCTACAAGGCTGGTACCACCATGCTTGGTGAAAAGAAATTAGCCGATGGTGTCGTCTCGAAAGATGGCATCAACATCGGTAGTGTAGCTGCCGGTAAGACTGTATATGTCTACTTCTATGCAACCGTCGATAAGAACCTCGACGAATGCAAGGCTCATACTCTTACGAACACTGTTAAGGGTAGCTACAACAAGGACGACAAGACCGCTAAGACTGACACTGCTGTAGTGACAGTTGATGGCAAGGATTGTACTGATCCTGAAAACCCAGGCTTTACGATTGATAAGACCGTACAACTCGAAGGTGGCAAAGACTGGAGCGAAAGCGTAGCCGCTAAGGCTGGCGACAAGGTCCGCTACCGCATTCAATTCAAGAACACCGGTAACACGACTTTGAAGAACGTTGTTATCCGCGATATGCTTCCAAAGAATATGGAATATGTTGCTGGTACGACTGTTCTTTACAACTCCGCAAACACTAAGGGTAAGACCCTTGCTGACGGCATTGTTTCAAGCAATGGCATCAACATCGGTGACTACGCCAAGGGTAGCGAAGCAACCATTTACTTCTATGCTACTGTTAGCGCAAGCCTCGCAGATAACTGTGATGATTCTACCCTTACGAACACCGTAAAGGGTAAATACAATAACGATGATAAAACTGCTAAGACTGACACTGCCGACGTTACTGTCGAAGGCAAGGTCTGTACTGAACCAGAAGAACCAACAACTCCTCCAGAGTTACCAAAGACTGGTGCAGTTTCTATCCTCGGTAGTACCATCGGTTTAGCCTCTATGGCAACCGCTGCTGGCTACTACATTGCTAGCCGCAAAAAATAAGTTGACCGCCAACCACATATAGAGCTTTCCCCAAAGCTTTAAGTTTAGCGGGAAACTAACACAAACGAAAACGAGACTCATTGTAAAATGGGTCTCGTTTTTTTGTTGTATTGCTTAAAAAGATTATGCTAAAATGAACGTATGAACGAGGGTGAGTTTTCTGGCGGTCCAGTGCAGTCGAACCATGAAGAACAGGGGAATTTTGCATCTCAGGAGCCAACCACGCCAGAGCAGTCCGCGGATACTGCTAATCAAGTAATGTTTTCTTCCGCAGATGCCACTGCTTCGCGGTCCGGCAAATCAGTTTTCGACAACAGCAATTCGTTTGATCGGCCGCAGGGCGCGATTTCAAGCGACGCCGGAGATTCTAACGGCGATGAACCAGAGCATAATTTCTCCTTTGGTGGTCGCTCGCGCCGTGGTGGAACTGGCAGGCGTAATTTTGATGCAGAACCACAAAACACATTCACCCCCAATCCAAATGCACCAGCATTCTTTAATGACGCTATGGCCTCGATGACCCCGGTCGAGCAGCCAAAATCAAACAAAAACTTCCTCAAAATTGGTATTATTGCGGCAGTTGCTATCCTCGTGGTTGGCGGTGGCATTTTAGTAGCCGTATTAGCTGGCCGTGGCGGCGGCAGCGGTGGTGAGGGTGGAAGTAAAAAAGATTATGAGCAGCTAGCCGAGATTAGGTCGCTGATTTCAGAATATAAGGGCAATGTCGAATATTGCGATGAAATTCTTGAGACGGCTAAGGTTAAAGGCTACTCCTTTAATCCTTCAAGTATTCGAGGTGACGATGCGTCGGGTGAGAAGAAGGCGCTTGACGATAATCTAGCAAAAACAAAAGAGTTCAAAGAGAAGCTCGACGCATACAAAGAGATTAAAGTTGAAGATATCGATAATAAATCTAAAGAAACCGGTAGTGCGACCTATCTGGCAAACCTAAAGAGCTCATTGGATAAGAAAATTCCAGTTTATGAGAAATATGTAGCAATCCTGAAAGCCCTTTATGATATTTATGATTCTAATGGTAGCGAATCTTCAATTAACTCATTGGCCGAGGCATATAGTAGCAACTCTTTTACTCAAGCAATTTCGGAAATCCGGAGTTATTATAAAGAGACTGCCGAATATCGTAGGATTGGAATGGATAATAATTGCAACGTCAATTATGAATCTACAATCTGTATGACTAATACGCAGAATATGATGAACCTAAGCGACAAAATGCAAAATAGTACCCATCTAGCAGATGCCCTTTATGAAATAGGTTCCGATGTGAAGAATGTAGATGGCCCGATTAGTGTCATGAACACGATACAAGGCATGCATACTTCAGAGAAGGGGGATAAATAATGAAAAAGCATATATTTTCAAACAAGAAGCGCGTGTTAAGCTTTCTTATTTTGGCGATACTTGCCTGCGAAATCGTCATTTCGCCAATTGCCAGTGCGGCAGGATCGCTCGTCACGGCTCATCAGGATGACGTGTACAGTAAGCTCGAGGAGGCCGCACAGCTCAACGTTATAACCAATAACCTCATTAAATGTTTTAATGCGGGGGGCGTGTATAACTATGTGAATAACGGCTCTTCTGCGTTAAGCGGTAGCAATGCTGCCGATGGAAAAGTTTTTTATAAGCCTGGCTCTACTGGTCTTATGAATACTAACCACTCCACATCCCTATGGCTCGAGGATAAAATCCAGAACAACGGCGGCGACAACGGTACTATTTGGTGTTGGCAGGGGCAGAGTGAAGGAAGGGGTGTATTCCAGCTATTTGCTAAAGCCATAGGTAAGAGCGCTAAAAAGATTCTCTGTAAAGATGGTAAAGGCAGGATATATCAGAGAGCTAAGTATGATTACAATTCCGGCACTTATACTTATGCTGAAGATAAAAACTGTAGCTCATTGAATGATACTGGCGCCTCTTACATACAGAAATCAGACTGGCGAACCGGTCTGCAAGAAGTTTATGATGCTTATGTCGCAGAATCGGGGAACCCATATCTACCTGCTTGGAGTGAGATAGGTTCATTTGACAATGTAGACGGCTATTTTAACTATTTAATGGATTTTGAAAAGAAGTGTGGCTATGACGTGTACAAAACAGAGCCATCAGATACAACTGTTTATCCAATTACACGCTATGACAAGTCTACTAATAAAATCGTTGCAAAGAAACGTTATATTCATGTGTCGGATAATAAAAGCGGTTGGACTGCGCTTAGTAGTGATAATCCAGTCACATCATGTACTGGATTCCTTGAACGTATTGAGGCGCTCCGTGGCGGCAGCAACGGTATAGTTCATAGCGTCAATGACGCCGCTGATACTCGTGGCGCTGGATATGAAGGCATTATCCTTGCAAAGCTCCGTGAGGAATGTAATGGCCTGAAGGATGAAGAAGGCAATAATGCCTGGGAATCCATGAAGACTAAGCTTCAGGAGATTATAGATAGCGAAGACGCCGCTGATACGCTGAAACAAGAAGCGCAAGACAGCTTAGATAAAATTAATAATGCGAACGGTAACTATGTAGAAGAATCCGGCAGAGAATCTGATCCAGAAGGAAAGATTTATCAGTGTCTTGATATTACGCAAATGAATCTCATCTTTGATGAGTATGAATATGGCGCGCAAGACTTTGGTACAGCAACTAAGGAACCTTCATGTTTCGATAATACTGGTGCTCTTGGTTGGGTACTTTGCCCTCTAACCGAACAGGGCGGCAAAATGGTTATTAGTTTCTATAACAACTTAATCGAGCCGTTCTTGATGATAGATGTTGGCGTTTTCTCCGGTACTCACACAACAACAATGACGGGCGAGCATGCTAATAATGGCCTATATTCGGTTTGGCAATTCTTCCAGTTTTTGGCGAATTTGGTGTTTGTTGGTTTATTTATCTTTATTATCATTTCTCAGATTACAGGCTTCGGAATAGATAACTATGGCATTAAAAAAGTTCTCCCTAAGCTTATTATGGGTGCAATCTTGATTAACGCCTCTTATGTCATCTGCCAGCTATCGGTAGAAGTTGCAAATATCCTTGGCGTGGGCATTAAGAATCTCTTTAGCGGAATAGACGTAGGGCTGACTGAAATAGAAATGAGCGGCGTGGATAATGCTTCAGTATCTCTTGGCTCCGGCGTGGCCGCTGGTGCGGGCCTAGTGCTTGTCGTCGCTATTATTACGCTATTGATCAAGAACGCAGTATTGGCACTCGACAAGGTTGTGGTAGCAATTCTCATGATGATAATTATCGTGATGATTTCCGTAATCTTCCTCTTTGTTGTCCTTTCATTACGCTATGCGCTAACGATTCTATTGGTTGTAGTCTCTCCATTAGCGTTTGCTTGTTACATGTTACCGAATACAAAGAAGATATTTAGTCAATGGTTTAACCTATTTAAGGGACTGTTGCTCGCCTATCCGATTAGCTCTGCTATGGTATTTGGCGGTCAATTCGTTGGCGAAATCTTGATTGCGGCGAATGCTACCGGCCAAGGTGCCCCAATGGTTCTTCTCTTCTCGGCCGCAATTATGAGTATTGCTCCTGTATTCTTAATTCCGTCAACGATCAGGAAGTCTATGGGTGCAATTGGCGGACTTGTCGATAGAATGCAGGGGCGCGCAAGAGGCTTTGCTGGGCGCCAACGTGGTGGACTCGAACGAGGTATGGAGCGTTCGCGCTTAGGTCAACGCTATCAGAATAAACGCATGGAGCACGACCGTAACGCGATGATTAATAATGCAAAGAAAACTCAGAGCGCATTAGAGGCGAAACGTGACAGGAAAGGGTCGCTCAATAAGGCGGATGAACGCAGGTTGGTCAGGGCGCAGGGTGTACTTGCTCGTGACGCGAAAGAAAACCAAGAGACATATCAGACTGGCTTATATGGTAACATGAATCAGGGTGATATTGAGAATATAGGCGATGGCTCTAATACCGTTCTTGGCCAATTTACGGGCACTGATGAAATGTTTATGGAAGGCTCAAACTTCAACGGAGACAAAGCAGTTGCCGCACTGAGTAGTGTTGCTGACGCCGATGCGCTAACTGCGGCTTATGGCAGACTAAGTCAATCGTCAGGCTTCCAGAAGAAAATGGCTGAATCTGGCGTAAAAACGCAGGGCGCCGACGGCGAGACACATATGAGCTATAATCTATCCGACATGGCTCAGGGTGGCGGTAAAAGCCAGCTCGCTAACAAGATTCAAGGTTTGGGCAATAGCGCCATGGTCGGTATGGATAAAGACGCCTTTAATACTGAGATTAGTACCGGCGACGGCAGTACTGTATCCACCGCGAGCTTATTCAGTGATTCCCAATGGGCATCCGGCATGGGCCAATCCGGTAAGGCACTTGAAAACTATTCTGCTCAGATTGCGGATATGTCGTCAGAGCAACAATCGCAAATTCTTGGTAATGCCAGCATTAACGATATAGGCAACATAACACCGGAGGCAATTTTAGCTTTTGGTGGATATAGGCCAGGAGAAGGAAAATCATATGCGGATGCTGCCGCTGAAATTACGGCTAACAATGGAGATTTATCTATGGTTTCCGATGAGATTAGGCGTGCAGCTGAAGAGGGCGCTAGGAAGATTAATGAATCGTCCAAGACTGCAATGGAGCAGATCAAGACGACGTCCGGCGATGCGGCTCGTGCTGGTATGAATCAAATTGCTGCTCAAATGTTGCAAATTAAGACCGAACAAAAACCAGTCGACGTCAGAGTTACAATTGACCACAACGGTGGCGCTACGCCTCCAAGTGGTGGACACGCTGGTCCGAACCCCGACCCAATGGACGCTCCGGTTGGTTAATCCTTCGCCCGGGTCATAAAAGAATATCTCCCTTTCGGGAGATATTCTTTTAACGTCGTTATTCTTTGGCTGAGTCTAAAAGCTTCGACTTTAAAGCTGTCTAGTTATATTTCTTCTCGCAGGCGCGTAGAACCTGTTCGAATAGCATTGCGACGGTTAGTGGGCCAACGCCGCCCACGCGTGGCGTAACGATCAAGTCGTCGCGTTCTTCGCGGACGGCTTCATCTAGGTCGCCCTTCAGGATTCCGTCCTCACTTGCGGTGCCGGCGTCCACCATAATTGCGCCTTGTTTGAGCATATTACTCTTGATTAAGCCTGGTACGCCCGTTGCACTCACGACTATATCGTAATTAACCAATTCATTTAAATCTGAGCCCTTATCGTAGACCGTTACGTCGTAGCCGGAGGCTTTCCACATTCGCTCGAGTGGCGCGCCGACTAACTTGCCGTGTCCAACAATCGCAATCTTTTTGCCTGGCAGCTCAATATTGTAGCCGTTCAGTAGCCAGTGGATTGCCATTGCGGTCGCCGTATCGTTCTCGCCGCGTAGTCCATCGACATCTTTTTCGAGTGGTATTAAATCCAGAACGCTCGTGTCTAGCTTTTCGAGCGGTAGTTGTACAATCATACCCTGCACGAACGGATCGTCGGCTTCGCGTTTCATTAAATCGGTCGCGTTCAGTTTATCGAGTCGGATTTTCTCAACTTCAATACCTAAATCGTCGCCATAGCGCTGCTTAAGTTCCATATATTTTGCAATAACTGGATTATCGCTATCATAGAGAATCGCCAGTTTTGGTGTGATATGTTTTGCCTTTAGCTGGCGTACGCGACGCGCTTGACCTTCTTTGATGTAGCCGACTAATTCGCGGCCGTTCAATTCTCTCATTTGCCTAACTCCATTGGTTCTTGTTCAAGCTTGTAACCGAATTTCTCATAAACTGCGTCAATTACGGCCTGGCGAGCTTTTGCTAAATCTGCGTAGCTTTTGGCGCTTTCGTTGATTAGTACTAGCGCTGCCTTATCCGAGACGCGCATGCCGAAAAACTCTTTACCCTTTAAGCCGGCATGTTCGATGAGCCAACCGCTCGGAATTTTGCCACCATCCCAAACCGGAATACCCTTTGCTTCGGCAGCTGGAATTTCTTCTTCTTTTATATAGACGTTTTTAAAGAAGGATCCGGCCGAGGCGAATTCTGCGGGGTCTGGCAATTTGCTGGCGCGTATTTCCGCTACGGCATCGCGCACGACTTGTGGTGTAAACTCCTTCGTGCCGCGTTCATCGAAATATGCCTGTAGGGAAGTGTAAAAAGGTGGCTTCAGCCAGTTCTTATGTAATTCAACCGTTACACTCGTAATAAAATATCGTCCTACGCCATCACCGGTATTGAAAATACTGTGACGGTAGCCCAAATCAAGCTCGTCCGCCATCATATGTTTGAAGCAGTTATCCTTGCAATCATAAACGCAAACAGAGTGGAGGGTTTGTTTAATTTCCTGACCGTAAGCGCCGACATTTTGCACTGGCGCTGCGCCAACGGTCCCCGGAATCTTAGATAAAGCTTCGATGCCAGAGTAACCATAACTTTCACCGTTCCATAATTTGACGCTATATTCGACTAAATCATCAAGTAAATCTCCGCTCTTGGCACACAAGCGAATGCGCTCATGGTCGCTATCGATTACGTAGATACCATGTAACTTATTCACGAAAATCACCCCATTAAAGCCGCCATCGCGACCAATCACATTGCTGCCGCCGCCCAAAATATAAGTCGGCAATTTCTTGTCCTCGGCGAATTTATAGGCTTCGGCGAGATCCTTGTCTTCCTCAATCTCAATGACGTACCGTGCGGCGCCACCGAGCCTCATGGTTGTTAGTGTGGATATGGGCACATTTTCGCGTATCTTCATACATAAATTATACCACCAGGCGCATAAATTCTATAGCGTGCTAAAATATTAACAGTGCACCCGTAGCTCAGTGGATAGAGCACTGGTTTCCGGTACCAGGTGTCGTGGGTTCGACTCCCGCCGGGTGTACCATTTTTTATGCTCGATTATCGTATAATAGAACTATGAGTATTCTTGAGGTAAAGAATTTAGTAAAGACTTACGGTAAGGGCGAGAATGAAGTTCACGCAGTAGACAATGTCAGTTTCTCGGTTAATGAAGGGGAATTCGTTGCTATTGTCG
Source organism: uncultured Candidatus Saccharibacteria bacterium (assembly GCA_946185175.1). Classification (GTDB taxonomy): domain Bacteria; phylum Patescibacteriota; class Saccharimonadia; order Saccharimonadales; family Saccharimonadaceae; genus UBA2834. The sequence continues at coordinate 5,543 of CAMHIH010000010.1, read as the reverse complement.
GCGCGTCCGGTTCCGGTAAATCAACTCTCCTGCACCTTATTGGTGGCGTCGATGAACCGACTAGCGGCAAAGTTATTATTGATGACGAAGATATTTATTCGTATAGCAAAGATAAACTCGCAATCTTCCGTCGCCAGAAAGTTGGTATAGTTTACCAGTTCTACAACCTAATCCCGGTCTTAAATGTGCGCGAAAACATTACTTTGCCAGTAGACCTGGATGGCAAGAATCCTGACCAAGATAAATTATCCGAGTTACTAAAGACGTTGGGTCTAGAAGATCGCGCCGATTATTTGCCAAACCAACTATCCGGTGGTCAGCAGCAGCGCGTTTCAATTGGCCGTGCGTTATTTAATGACCCAAAAATAATCCTTGCCGACGAACCGACTGGCAACCTCGACCATAAAGCTAGTGAAGAGATTGTGAGATTACTTCGCGAAGCGAACCAGAAATATCACCAAACAATCATAATGGTCACTCACGACGAAAAGATTGCCGCGCAAGCTGGCCGAGTTATCACCTTCGCCGACGGTAAAATTGTTTCTGATCGTGTAAATAAGGCTCAGGAAAAATAATGAAATCACTACAAAAGTTCGCGCTAGCTAGTCTTCGCCAAAATAAGAAACGCAGTATTGCGACAATTATCGGCGTGGCGCTGTCCTGTGCCTTGGTTTTTACGATTATTGCCATGGCGACCAGTATTTACCAGATGGTTTATCAAGCCAATGTCGAAGATTTTGGCAATTATCACGAAATGTATCAAGAAGTGCCAGGCGATAAGGTCTCGGTCATCGAAAATTTCGACGGCGTAAAACAAGTTTGGTATTCCGACCCAGTCGACTTTTCAAAGCTAGAAAACCTCGGTATTTATAATGAAGAGTTTTACGAAGAAAGCGTCAAAAATGCCACCTATCTGCCAAGTTATTATACTTTGCGAGATCATCTAGAAGATTCGGAGCGCAGCGCCGAAAAACGCATTAACGTCTTCGTAAAATATGATGACCCAAACCAACAAGAAAAATTGCAGCGCAAAATCACGGATTACTTTACCGAAGAATACAACCTTGATATTAATGTACGCACTAATACCCCTATCCTGATTCTCGATGGCCAGATGACCGAATTGGAACGCATTTTATCCTTAACGCTGACACTATTCGTTGGGTCGGTAATTATTATTGCGAGCGTCTTCATGATTCGTAATTCCTTCCAGATTTCTATGATGGAACGCTTGCATCAGTTTGGTATTATGTCTAGCCTCGGCGCGCGTCCGCGTCAAATTCGCCGTACGCTTTATCTTGAGGCGGCAATCATTGCGCTAATTGCAATTCCGCTAGGCATTATTATCGGCTTAATTGCAACTTCAATTCTGATATTAACAGTCAATAATCTTTTAGGAGACTTCCTGTCGGCGGAAGTATTCCTGTCAGTGCCGCCACTTGCAATCTTAGCAATTGTGATAGTTAGTTTGTTGATCGTTTATCTTTCATCGGCCAGCGCGGCGATTATTGCCGGCAGAATGTCACCAATTGACGCGATTCGTAACACAAACGAAATCAAGATAAACAAAAAGCAAAAAATTAAATCTTCTAAATTTGTTAAAAGTTATTTTGGCATCGGTGGTGTAATTGCTAGTAATAATCTCAAGCGAAGCAGGAAACGCTACAGTACGACCGTGTTGTCGATTGTTGTTAGTGTGGCCGTCTTCATTGGTTTTAGCACGCTCGTAGATATCGCTTTTCGCGAATTAACAGTTAATTTCTCCGACTACAATGTCGACTATTATGTGATGGGTGGCACTGCTGAGGTTTACGATGACATCATTAGCCAGTTCAAGCCAAAGCAGGCAGTCTATTATAATGCAACTTCGGCCGGTAAACCTTACGCGCGCGAGTTGCAAATATATGACAAGTTGAGCGGTGTCGCACGAGAATACAACATATACTTTATCGATAATCAAAGTTTTGAAAAAATCGCACGGAGCAATGGCATCAAACAAGATTTTGATCGCGTGGCAATTTTGGTGAAGAGCTATAGCGAATCTCATTCTGACGGCTCAAAAACACTCAAGACACTCGAGGACATCGAGGTAAACAAAGACTATAAGTTCCTGGCCAGAGTTATGTCATATAAGAATGTCAATAACGGCGATGTGCCCGACATTGATAACGCCGTAGATGAAGACGGAAATCCAATCGATTACGATGATTTAGTTGGCGAAGATGGTATATTCATTGGCTATGACGACGTAAGTTATGATATACGCATTGCTGCGACAACTGTAGATGCGGTTTTCTCGGTTGGATACGAGGAATTACCATACTTAATCGTCTCGCAAGATTATTATCAGGCTGGGCTGCTAAATATGGACGAAGACTCCGACAAGTATATTGGCGGCACATCAATCTTAAGCATGGAAACCGGTGATAATTATCGCGAAATTACAAAGTATATTAATAATTTACGTGACGCCAATTTCGAAAAATATCCTGAATTGTACGGCTCGGATCTAAAAGCGCAAAATCAGCTAATTCGCAATATCGTTAAAATCGTTGGCATTTTTCTTTATAGCTTCATCGCCGTAATTTCGCTCATTGGCTTGACGAATATCTTCAACACGATTTCGACTAACGTTATCTTGCGCGCTAAAGAATTCGCCATGCTAAAATCCGTCGGCATGACAACAAAGGAATTTAATCGCATGATTAAGTTGGAAAGTTTCTTCTATAGTTTTCGCGCGTTAATTATTGGCATCCCAGTTGGCCTAGCGATTTCGTACGGTATCTACTATACCTTTAGCAGTGCCGACTTTGACGTCGGTTATCATGTTCCATTTTTGGCAATAATTCTCTCGATCGTGGTCGTGGGTATTATGGTGTCGCTAGTTATGTTATATGGCGTGCACGAAATTAGTAAGCAAAATATTATCGAAACCATTCGAAGGGATAGTATTTAATGAGCATAGAGTCGTTCATCGCCCAATTAAGCAGAGTCAGAAACACATCGCTATATGATAATATCTATGCTGGCAAAAGCCAACAGGCTACGCAACGTCGCAATAATCTTCAAAAATACCTCGAAGCATTGCAGAAGCACCGGGTCAAAGTTTTGCTAATAGGCGAAGCTCCCGGCTATAAAGGTTGCGCATTGACTGGTGTCCCATTTACTGATGAAGCAACTTGCTTCTCCCTTAATGAGCAAAAATATCGTGATGTATATAGATATAATCCAGATGAAAATCCGGAGTTGTTTTGGGAGATTGCCGGCGAACAGAAAGAAGCCTCCGCACAAACGATGTGGGAAGTTTTTCGCCGTTATAATTATGTGCCCCTAATGTGGAATGCTTTTCCGTTTCATCCGCATCTAGCCGGTGATAAAAAATCCAATCGCACGCCTACGCCGACAGAAATCAAAAAATACGGCCAAAAGTTCATTAAATTATTAATGGCCGAATTTCCCGAAATTGAAAAAGTCTATGCCGTTGGCAAGAAGGCGCAGGATTTATTATCAAAGATGGGTATAGAGGCAGATTATATCAGGCATCCATCGCACGGTGGCAAAAACGAATGCCAGCAGTCACTCAGCCGAGCCTTAGGTGAGTACGCCTTGCCTTTTAAATATCTTTCTCAACTAAAACAAATCAATCCAGACCAAATTTTCGCCATCGACGAAGAAGGTATAGATCTATACTATGAACACAGTGCGAGCTCCTATGTTTATGGCATCTACTTATTGCGCGATAAGTCTATTGCCCAGTTTGGCATTTATCGCGATGAACAGTGGGAGCAAATTGAAAAGCATCTCGATTTTACGCGATACATGGAATTCCGCCACCCCAATCAACTACGCCAAATCTTATATATGAACAAGGACATTCCGATTCGGGTAGTAGGCGCCGACGTTTTGCGCTGTGACGGCTTTCTCGTTGGCGAACAACAGTACTATGTGCCAAACACCGACACTTATCAATTACGTGACTTTAAATTAAACTAATCTATATCGTCGTCGTCTTCAAGGTCAAGCATTTCCTTGTCGATGCGCAAATTGCCACCGGCAGCCAAGTTGCCGGCCAACATTGCTTTGGCGGTAATATTCTCGACGTAGGACTGTACTACGCGCTTCATTGGGCGGGCACCCAGCTTTGGGTCATAGCCCTTTTCAACTAGAATCGCCTTTGCATCATCGTCGACTTCAACGGTGATTTTCTGTGATTCGAGTGTCTTATTGACGCCCTTCAGGGTCAAGTCGAAAATCTTGCCGAGGTCTTCCTTTGAAAGTGGTTTAAAGATGCAGATTTCGTCAAAACGGTTCAAGAACTCAGGTTTAAATTCGCCGTTCGCGATTAATTCATTTGTTAATTCTTCTTTGAAGGCGGACAAGTCGTGACCTTCGTCGATATACTGGCGAATCTTGTCGGCGCCAGCGTTACTAGTGGCGACCACGATCGTATCGCGGAAGCTCACTTCGCGGTTTTTGATATCCCGCAATACACCCTCATCGAGTAGCTGGAGCAGGGTAGTTAAAACCTTCGGATGCGCCTTTTCAATTTCATCCAACAATACAACCGAGAACGGCCTCTTCATAACTTGCGAAGTTAAGCTGTTCTCGTTGACGGCACCGTCTTCTATGAGGCGATCAACACTCTCGGCGGCCACGAACTCGTTTAAATCGATGCGAACAATTGCGCCTTCGCCATGGAAATAAACGTCGCTGATTGCTTTTGCGAGTTCCGTTTTGCCTACGCCAGTTGGGCCGAGGAACAAGAAAGTGCCAATTGGGCGTTTTTCGTTGCGCACACCGGCGGCAGAGCGGCGTAGCGCATCAGAAACGGCGCGCACGGCCTGTTTTTGGTCTATCATACGCTCGTGAATGAGTGACTCCATGTTGAGCAAGCGTTGACGCTCGTCGTCATTCTGTGAAGCCTGCATCTTAATGCCATAGGTTTTTTCGATTGACATCTGGACGCTTTCTGCCGTCACTAATCTTTCCATTGCGAATCCTGCAGAAGCTTCAAGTAGATTTAATGCGCGACCTGGCATCACCATATCGTGAATGTATTTTTCACTTAGGCGATAAGCTTCCTTTAGGGCCCAAATCGTATACACGACATTATGTTCGTATTCATAATATGGGACACGATCTTGCAGAATCTTCATAGTTTCTTCCGGAGTAGAAGGGGGCACCATGATTTTATTCAGGGCATTTGCGAGTTGACTGTTGCGTGATTCAATCTCCAAGAAACGCTGCTGTTCCATTGTGAGAATAATGCGTAACTTTCCGGCCTGAATCACTGGCAAAATTACTTTAGAAATGTCGACCGACCCGACGCCTTCTTCGAAGAATAACTGGGCGTTGTCTAGCCATAAGATAATATTTTTAGCAGAGTAGGCTTCGCCGAAAATCTGCATCATGAGACGTTCGAGCTCGCCACGTTCGTTTGCGACGCTAACCATCGCTGAGGCGTCAAGTTTGAAAACTTGGCGGAACTTTAACTTGGATGAAATTTTACTATCAGCATTTAATAACTCGGAGGCAAAGGCGTG
>CAMHIH010000009.1 GCA_946185175.1 uncultured Candidatus Saccharibacteria bacterium | reverse complement strand
GGAAGAAGGTATGGGCTCAAAACTCCGCGACCAAGTTTTCAATACGGACGAGGTCAATTTCTTTGGTGACCGCGCTAAGATTTATTCCGAAAAAACCTCTGAAGTTATCGATGTCGAAATTGAGGCACTAAGCAAAGAAGCTGGGCATCGTGCTGAGGCTGTTCTTAAGGCGAACCGCAAGAGTCTCGACGCATTAGCGACGGCCTTGCTCGAAAAAGAAACGCTCGAAGAGGCTGAAGTCGCTAAAATCCTCAAAGATACAACCTTACCAGAGGCGGCAAAGTTGCACGATTAAGGGTAAGGGCAGGACATGGCAGAGCGCAAAAACCACTTCCGTTCAGTAGTATCGATGGCGAACGCCAAGCTTTCCATAAAAGCTGCCGCCGTGATTTTGGCGAGTTCGACTCTAGTGTCAGCGCTGCTGGGTATTTTCCGGGACCGCTGGTTAAACTCTATGTATTACGATACTTATCCAGCTGGTCTCGATGCCTATACCGCAGCATTTACGGTACCGGATTTCCTTTTCTTCTTAATTACATCTGGGGCCTTAGCTGTCACGTTTATCCCGATTTTTAATCAGCGGCTCGTTAGCGGCAATAAAAAATCCGCCTGGGAATTAAGTGCCAGCCTAATTAATCTATTGGCAATCATTAGTTTGATTGCATCGGTGCTAATTATGGTATTTGCCGATCCGCTTGTTCGCTACATTGTAGCTCCCGGCCTTAACGAGTCATCGATGTCTTTGGCGATTAATATGATGCGCGTAATCGCAATTAACCCCTTCCTATTTTCAATATCGACAGTACTCTCAAGCATGCAGCAAGCGGTTGGGCGCTTCGTCTTTTACGCAATTGCGCCAGCACTTTACAACATAGGCATCATCATTGGTATTCTTGGCTTTACTAATGGCATTAATATCTTTGGTTGGCAGATTTTTGAAGGTGGCATCATGGGGGTAGCGCTTGGTGTCGTATTTGGTGCCATTCTGCAGCTTATTGTTAGTATTATTGGCTTAGTCGGTATTGGCTTTGAGTACGAGTTTAAGATTTATTGGAAGAATCAGGGTTTTCGCAAAGTTCTAAAAACCCTACCAGTTCGCTCAATCGATCAGGGTATTGATTATATTACGAGCATTATGAACACAAACCTTGCGTCGCATATGGGAGAGCAGTCAATCCGTGCCTTCCAACAGGCATCGTCACTACATTCTATGCCGGTCAATTTAATTGGCGTTGCAATTTCAACGGCATTCTTCCCAAAGCTTAGCGAAGAAGCGGGGCGCAAGAACGAAGAAAAATTCCGCGAAACTTTGCGCTCGGCATTACGTATGATTGTTTGGATCTCATTGCCAATCTCAATCGTAGCTTTCTTCGCACGTGGTTATGTTGTCAACTTTATTAAAAATGGTGGCGATCCTAAGATTGCTAGCGTGTTAGCTTGCATGATTGTTGCGATTTTCACGCAATCGCTTTACCATATCGTTGCGCGCGGTTATTACGCAAAACAAAACACGCGTACGCCGCTCATCATTTCTATTGTCGCCTTTATCGTCCAGGTCATTGCTGCAATTGGTCTAAGCTGGCTAGGCTTTGGCCCAGAGGGTCTTGCGCACGCCGTCTCGATCAGTGCTCTCTTTGAAGTTGCAGTGTTGTTGTGGTTCGAGAATCGCGATATGAATCGCAAGCTCCTAACGAAAGATTTTTGGTACGCCATGCTTAAAATGACCTTTGCATCGGTCGTTACTGGGCTAGTCTCATATGCTATGACGAAATTATTGCCACTCCGTTCGACCGATAACTCATTTCTTGAGACTTTCCCGAAGTTTTGTATTATTACGCTAGTGTCGGCCCTCGTCTATGTTTTCACTTGTTTGGTGCTACGCATCGAAGAAGTCAAGCCAGTTATTGCGAAAATCAAACAAGTCCTTTTCAAAAACCTTTAATTTGGGTATAAAAAATATACCAGTAGACAACTGGTATATTTTTAATGGAAACTACTTGTCGGATTTTTTCTCGTTCTTTTTCTCTGAAATTTTTTCGGCAACTTCCTTGGCAACTTTTTCGGCCTCAGCCTTTTTCTTTTCAGCCGTCGTGCGGGTTTCAGCCTCGAGCTTCTTAACTTCTTGTTTGCCGCGCTTAAACCACTTGCTGCCTTTTTTCTTTGCTTCGCCGAGATATTTATCGCTGACGCTCTTAATATCTTTACGGGTTTCTTCGCCGGACTTCGGTGCCAATACGACGCCGGCTACGGTTCCGGCAATCGCGCCAAAGATCGCACCTAGTACGAACTTGCCGTTGCCAGATTCTTTCTTTTCGCTCATTATTTGCCTTTCTTTGTAGATTTGGTAGTTTTGTCCACCTCAGCTTCAGTGTAAGCGTTCACGAAGTGTTTGACAAGACCGCCCACGGTAGTCATGTCGCGTACGTTGCCAACGATATCATCAGCCTTCTCGGCAATATCTTGGCTTTGAATCACAATTTTCTTCGCTTCTTTTGTGAAGCCGATTAGTTTAATTAAGAGTACAATTCCCAACACAATAAATAGGAATAGTGCTGTCGAAAGAAAGATTACTAAAATCCAAGCAGCGGTTTCCATGCTTTATTTCTCCATTTTATTAAATTCTTCGTAAGCCTGGTAATAGTTCTTCGGGTCACCTGTAGTAAGCCATTTGCCTTTACTCTTAACGACGAAAACATCGCCAGACTTAGCTAATTTCGTAATTGCATCGACGGTCCAAAGTTCATCATCAAGGCCTGTGTTCTTTGGAATTAAATGCGCGAAGACTTCTGGAGTTAAAAGATAACGGCCATACGATGTGAGATTCGATGGTGACAAATCTGGCGTGGCTGGTTTCTCAACGATATGGCTGAGCGTCTGTTTTGTTTTATCCTTCATTGCAATCATGCCATATTTATTCCAGACTTCCTCAGGCATCTCTTGGGCGGCAATAATTGCTTTCGCGTCAGGATGCTTTTCGTAAGCCTCGACTAAAGTCTGAACGTCGCCTTTTCCGAAGATTAGGTCGTCACTGTACAATGCAATAAAGGCTTCGTCGTCGTTCAAATATGGTTTAGCGGAGGCGATCGGCGAGCCGTTGCCATATGGCAAATCTGGATCTTGCTCAATTACGGTAATATTAGCAAGCGAAAGTACGTCGCGCACGCAGTCAAAGCGATCGAGCTTACCTTGTGATTCGAGCTGTTTTTGAATCTTCTCGCAAGGATTGTTGAAATAATCCTCGTACATTGGCTTGCCTTCGTGTGTGGCAACAATAATGATATCTTTAATGCCGCCCGCCACGCATTCTTCTACCACATATTGCATGATAGGCTTTGCGCCAAGTGGAATCATTGCTTTCGGTACGGTCTTCGTGATTGGCAAGAAACGGCTTGCGAAACCGGCGTCGGTAATAACGGCTTTAGTAGGTTTTTTGTAGGACATTTAATGTATCTCTCCTTTGTTTTTAGGTTACGCTAGTTTTTGCTTAATCAATTCATTTACGCTGGCAGGATTGGCTTTGCCTTTGGACTTCTTCATTACTTGGCCAACCAAGAAACCAATGGCTTTCATCTCGCCATTACGGACATCTTCGGCCGCTTTGGCGCATTCTGGCATTGCCAAGACTTCATCGATAATTGCAGATAATGCTTCGGTGTCATTTTCCTGCAAAAGATTCATTTCTTTTGCAAGTGTATGCGGCGTCTTGGAAGTATTTTTCTTGTCGTACATCTCCATCAACACGGCCTTTGCGCCAGTTGAGGAAAGTTCTTTTTTCTCGACCATCTCGGATAGTTCAATCAGTTCGTCGGCCGTGGTAAGCGAAAAGTTCTTATCTTGATTTTCTTCGGCTAATAAAACGCCCGAGAACCAGTGCGCAATGCGCGCGGAGAGTGGTGCGTTCTTTTTGACTGCTTCAGCTAAACGCTTAGCTAAAACAGGATAGTTCAAAATTGCTTCGCGTTCGCTCGGATCAAGGCTGAGTATATCGAACAAATTGCGGTATTCATCTGGCATCATTGGCATCTCGGCCTCGACTTTATTAACATAATCCTGCGTCAAAACAATTGGCGGCACATCTGGTTCTGGCATATAACGATAATCTTGCGCCTCTTCTTTGCTACGTTGCGGGCTGGTCTTGCCAGTTGTATCATTCCAGCCACGTGTCTCCTGTTTAACTTTCTCGCCTTTTTCGAGTAATGCAATTTGACGCTTTACTTCATATTCGACTGCACGTTCGATGCTGCGGAAGGAGTTGAGGTTTTTAGTTTCCGTACGCGTACCGAGTTCTTTGGTCTTGGAAACAGACACATTTACATCAAAACGCATATTGCCTTGATATAAGTCGCCATTCGTTACTCCAGCATAAATCATTAATCGGTGTAACTCTTCGCAATAACTACGAACCTGAGCCGGTGAATGCATGTCTGGCATCGAAACGATTTCGATCAATGGTGTCCCGGCACGGTTCAAATCCACTAAGGAATATGTGCCGAAGTGGCTCAACTTGCCAGCATCTTCTTCGAGATGCGCATGTTCAATATGCACATCGCTGCCGTCTGGCAAATGTACTACGCCAGCACCGATAATTGGCATATACATCTGCGTAATCTGATAACCTTTTGGCAAATCTGGATAATAATAATGCTTACGGTCGAAACGGCTCGTTAAATTAATTTTACAATTCATTGCTAAGCCAGCCTTAACGGCCTTCTCAACGGCGGCCTTATTCAGGACTGGCAGCATGCCAGGCAGTGCATAATCCACTGGACTTACGCAAGAGTTTGGTTCTTTGTCGACTGCGTCATTATCTACGCCGCTAAACAATTTAGTTTTCGTGTTGAGCTGAACGTGGCATTCGACGCCGACTGTAATCTTGTAATCTCCCATTAAATTGCTCCTAAATCTTTTAGCGCTTGTTTATATGCAGCTAACGCATTCTTCGCTTGTTTATAATCGGGCTGAAAATCACTTTCGTGTGCAATGCGGTTGCGAATCTTATGTGCGCTCCAAACTTTATTCACTTCGCTGAATTTAGTATTGCCGACTTTCTTTAGGCGATCGCCCATCGTGCGTCCAGCTACGCCCATTTCGCAGAGCGCCTTATCGAGTAGCTTGTCGCCCTGAATAATCACCATTGCGTACGATGAGTCATTGCCTTGCTGCAGTGAATTTTCGATGCGCAAGAAATCAACCTGGTAATTTTCTTTGTCAAATACCGTACCGCGTTTTTTGGTGAGACTAATCATTACGACTAGCAAAACGCCAACGACGAGTACTGCAATCAAGAAGAAGAGTAGCGAAGTATCCACTAGTCAACTCCTTCCACAGATTGCGCAATCGCCAGCAGAAGTTGATCGCTACCGCGCCAACCACTCAATTGTGCGCCAACGGGCAGACCAATCTTCGTAGTTCCAGCAGGAACAGAAATCGACGGCAGGCCAGCCATACTTTGCGGTACGCTCATGACGTCTTCCATATACATCGCGAGTGGATCGTTGATTTTTTCGCCAAATTTAAAAGCTGGTGCTGACGCGACTGGGCAAAGCAACGCATCAACCTTCTTGAAGGCGTCTTTATAAGCGTTAATTAGTAACGTACGTGCTTTTTGGGCTTTAAGATAGTAGGCATCGAAATAGCCAGAACTTAGTACGTAGTTGCCAATTAAGATGCGGCGCTTGTTTTCCGGCATAAAGCCCTCGTTGCGAGTCTGCTGGTAGACGCTATCCAAATCAGTGATATTGTTCGAGCGGAAACCATAGCGGATACCGTCGTAGCGACTTAGGTTTGAGGCAACTTCGGCTGGCTGTACGATGTAATAGATTGCTAGGCCATATTTCAGCATCGGAATGCTGATTTCTTCAACTTCGTACCCAGCTTTCTTTAATTTTTCGGCGTATTTCTTGACACATTCTACGACTTCTTTGTCGACACCGTTGCCCATAAAGTCGGTTATTAAGCCAATCTTTTTGCCTTTTGGATCCGGCAAATCGTCTTTCCAGAACTTCTCGAGCGTAGTGGAATCTTTTTCGTCTTTTCCAGCCATAATGTCCATGACGAGATTTATGTCTTCAGCGTTCTTGGCGAAGCAACCCATTGTGTCGGTCGATGAGGCCATTGCTACCACGCCATAACGGCTTACGGTGCCGTAGGTTGGTTTGATTCCGTAAACACCATTGAAACTAGCTGGCTGACGAATTGAGCCACCCGTATCGCTACCGAGCGCAAATTCAACAATACCCAAAGCCGTTGCGACGGCCGAACCACCACTTGAGCCACCAGCGACGCGTTCTTTGTCAACTGCGTTGCAAGTTGGGCCAAAATATGAGTTTTCAGTACTAGAGCCATGCGCATATGCGTCAAGGTTCGTGCGGCCAATCATAATTGCACCTTCATCCTCGATGCGCTTAACGGCCGTTGCGGTGATTGGAGCTGGGAAATTATCCAGCATCTTTGCGGCGGCGGTCGTTACGCCTTCAGGGCTCAAATAATTATCTTTTAGCGCATAAGGCACACCAGCCAAGCGGCCGACTTTTTCGCCTTTTGCAATCTTTTCGTCAATCTCGCGAGCTTTTTCCAGCGCACGAGCTTCATTCATTGAAATAAAGCAGTGATAATCTTCGAATTGCTTTGCTTTTGCTAGCGCTTCGCGTACGAGATCGACGGCTTTTGTGTTCTTATCTGCAATTTTCATAATACTTTTGGTACCTTAATTTGGTGATCTTCGCATTCAGTGGTCAAAGCCAATAAATCTTCGCGATTTGCCTCGAAGTCTACAATCTCGTCGTTTCGCCAAACATTTTCCATGTCGAAACATTGATAAGTTGGCTCCACGCCTTCCGTGTCGAGCTCATCTAGTTGGGAGATATAGCCCACAATATCATCGAGCTTTTCGATCAGCGGCTCGATTTCATCATCCGCGATTGAGATATTAGACAGTGTTGCTAAATGCAAAACATCTTCGCGTGTAATAGACATAGTACCTTTAATTATATCATCAAAAAGCCGGCATTATCAGGGAAACAGCAAAAATGTCTAGAAGTCAGAAAGCGGCTGAATGTCTGCCCCTAGCTTACAGAGGCGCTTAGCAAAGTCTTCGTAGCCGCGCGCGATTGAATACACGTTGCGCAAAATCGATTGGCCAGGTGCACAGAGCATTGCGAGCATTACGACAACCGCTGGGCGAAGTGCTGGTGGCGCCATCATTTCGGCCGGACGCCAGTTGGTTGGGCCGTTTACAAAGATGCGGTGCGCATCGAGCAACTCGACCTTCGCATTCAAGCGATTCAACTCTGTGCTATAAATTGCGCGGTTTTCAAACACCCAGTCATGAATCAGGGTGCGACCTTCGGCCGTCGCAGCGATTAGCGAGAAGAATGGGAGGCAGTCGATATTCAGGCCAGGGAATGGCATTGGGTGAATTTTATCGACTGGTGCCACGAGGTTAGATTTCAAAATCTTCACGTCCACCAAATTTGTTCGGCCGTTATCCGATAAGTACTCTTGGCTAATCTTAAACTTTTGCCCCATCGTACGCAGCACCTCCAGCTCAATTTCCAAGAAGTCAATCGGCAGACGCTTAATTGTGATCTCGGAATGTGTCGCTATGCCGGCCGCCATGAAGCTCATTGCTTCAATTGGATCCTCGCTAGGCGTGTATTCAATTTCTTTTGCGATTTTCTTTACGCCATGTACGGTAATCGTAGTAGTGCCAAGGCCGTCAATTTTGACGCCAAGCTTTTCGAGATAGAAACAGACATCTTGCACCATATAGTTTGGGCTGGCGCCAACAATTTTTGTCTCGCCTGGAAATAGCGCTGCCGCCATCACGGCGTTTTCGGTTACGGTATCGCCACGTTCGGTCATTACAATCTTCTTCGACTTGTCGTCTATCTTTTTCACTTTTGCGGTATAAAAACCAGAATTAACTTTGGCATCAACTTCGAGTCCAAAAGTGCTCAGGGCGTGCATGTGCGGTTCGACGGTGCGAGAGCCAAGCGAGCAACCACCGGCGTATGGCAACTTAAACTCTTTAAATTTATGCAAGAGTGGCCCCATAAACATGATAATTGTGCGCGTGCGTCGCGCGGCCTCAAGGTCGAGTTTGTCGAGCTCGAGCTTTTTGGGCGGAATAACCTCTAGATCGTGACCATCGTTAATCCAGTTTGCTTTTACGCCGATTGATTCCAGGACTTCGATGATTCGATAAACTTCCTCGATTCGCGCTAGATGTCGAAAAGTAGACTTTTCCTCATTTAGGAGGGCGGCGCAGAGCAGACCAACCGCCGCATTTTTTGATGTGTTAATCGTAACGCTACCATGGAGCTCCTTGCCGCCATTTATCCGGTAGCCTTGATTGTTTTTATCGCCCACTGTCATGATTGGATAGCGCAAAGCACGGCTAATTTTGCGAATTATTTCAAGAGATGCATTTTGTTTACCGTGCTCAATTCGGTTGATGGCGGACTGACTGGTGCCGACTTTTTCGGCTAGTTCGGCTTGAGTCATGTCCTGTCTGGTACGAGCGGTAGCGATTAGCTTGCCGATCTCGACCATATAATTCGCTTGCTTGTTCATAATTAAAATATATCACGCTATGCATAAAAAAGTACAATACGCTATATATAGCGTATGCCACGCTACATCTAGCGTATGTGGAAAACTCTATGCGTGAAAAATCCAAAAAATAGCGTTTCACGCCCACCTCTTATACGCTATATCTAGCGTCCGGGTCACCAAAAAATGTTTATCTGTTTTTGTTGTATTATTTACATTTTTTATTGCAAAGCCCCATATATAGCGTTACCATAATGACAACGCACACCAAATGTAGTGCCGGTAATGTTTAAAACACACAAATTATTTTTTTCACTCAAAACATAACGGAGGTAATTATGTTTAAGTCAATTCGAAAACGTGATGGCAAGGTCGTCTCATTCAAGCAAGAGAAGATCGCCGAAGCTATCGCAAAAGCAGGCGCCGCAACAGGTGAATTCGGCCACGATCGCGCCGAAAATATCGCCGAAAAGGTCGTTCGTGTTGCGCAAGAAGAAATCAAAACGCGCATCCCAACTGTCGAACAAATTCAAGATATCGTCGAAAAAGTCTTAATGGAGTCTGCTTTCAAGCGTACCGCCAAAGCCTACATTGAATATCGCAGCGAGCGCAACCGTGTTCGTGAAGCCAAAACTAAGTTAATGCAAACTTACGACACAATCTCCCAGCTCGACGCCGAGGAAGATTCCGATGTTAAGCGTGGCAATGCCAACGTTGATGGCAACTCCGCTATGGGCAAAATGCTCCAGTTTGGCGCAGAAGGCTCTAAGGAATATGCTAAAATCTGTATTCTTAAACCAGAATTTAGCTACGCCCACGATCATGGCGATATTCACATTCACGATCTCGATTTCTTAGCAACCGGCACCCTTACTTGCTGCCAGACCGATGTTCTAAAATTGTTTGAAAAAGGCTTTAATACAGGCCACGGTTTCCTCCGCACTCCACAGTCTATCGGTACTGCTGCCGCTCTCGCTGCTATCATCCTCCAGGCCAACCAGAACGAACAGCACGGCGGTCAGTCTATTCCTTACTTCGATTACTGTCTTGCGCCATCCGTCAACAAGACTTTCCGCAAGGCTTTAAAAGAAAACCTCGAGAAATACGAAGATTTCACCGGTAAAAAGCTCGGCATCACCATCAGCGACGATATTACTTTGGGTGACGACAAGAAACTCAAGAAAGCCAAAGTTCCAGAAAAAGTTATCGAAGAATCCCACAAGGATACCGAACATCAGACTTTGCAGGCTATGGAAGGTTTCGTCCATAACCTCAACACCATGCACAGCCGCGCTGGCGCTCAGGTGCCATTTACCTCCATTAACTTCGGTACCGATACCAGCCCAGAAGGTCGTCTCGTTTCCAAGATGTTGCTTGAAGCCACTATGAACGGCCTTGGCCATCATGAAACGCCAATCTTTCCAATTTCAATCTTCAAGGTTAAGGAAGGCATCAACTACAATCCAGAAGATCCGAACTATGACCTCTTCAAGCGCGCAATGGAAGTTTCCGCCAAGCGTCTCTTCCCGAACTTCACCTTTATTGATGCGCCATTCAACCTTCAATATTACAAGCCAGGTGATCCAGATACCGAAATCGCAACTATGGGCTGCCGCACGCGCGTCTTTGGTTCCTGCTTTAAGGAAACTGATGGCCACGTATCTGGCCGCGGTAACTGTTCTTTTACGACCATCAACCTCGTCCGCATTGGTATCAAGCACGGTATTTGCCTCGGCGAACGCAAAGAGGCCGACTGGGATGGCTTCTACAAAGAACTCGACGAAAAGCTTCAACTCGTTGCTGATCAGTTAATGCAGCGCTTCGAATTCCAGGGCAACCAAAAAGTGAAGAACTTCCCATTCCTCATGGGGCAGGGTAACTGGGTTGGTAGCGATAAACTTGGACCAAATGACAAGCTCCGCGATGTCATTAAACACGGTACGCTTTCGATTGGCTTCATCGGTCTCGCTGAAACGCTCGTCGCCATGGTTGGCAAGCATCACGGCGAATCGGCCGAGTCACAAGAAATTGGCCTCGAGATTATTGGCCATATGCGCGATTTCTGTGATGGAATGACCAAGAAGCACAAACTTAACTTCTCGCTTCTTGCTACTCCAGCCGAAGGCTTGTCTGGTCGTTTTACTTGCATGGACCGCAAGGAATACGGCAAAATTAAAGGCGTAACTGATCGCGATTTCTATACCAACTCCTTCCATGTGCCGGTTTATTATCCAATTTCCGCTTTCGAGAAGATCGATATTGAGGCGCCATATCATAACCTATGTAACGCCGGTCATATTACCTATATCGAAATGGATGGCGATCCAAGTGATAATATTGAGGCCTTCGAAGCGGTGATTCGCCACATGAAAGAGGCGGGTATTGGCTATGGTTCCGTTAATCACCCAGTTGATCGTGATCCTGTTTGTGGTTTTTCTGGCATTATTGAAGGCGATGTATGCCCAAGCTGTGGTCGCCACGAAATGGATGGTGAAGTCGGATTTGAACGTCTCCGCCGCATCACGGGCTATCTCGTTGGCTCGCTCGAGCGCTGGAATGATGGCAAGAAGGCCGAAGAGGCTGCTCGCGTTAAACATAATGTTTCCGTCGGCCAATACGATGTCGATACTAAAGTTAAGCGTGAAGGCAAGAAAGCTGCCCAAAAAGCTGCTCTCGGCAAGGCTTAATGAAAACCACGCACACTAATAAACTTTGCGATCCGCAGATGGATGTACCTGATGGCTACATCCGTCTGTCGGGCGACCTGGAGCACGACAATATCGTGAATGGGCCAGGCTTGCGTGCTGTAATATGGACGCAAGGCTGCCGTCAGCATTGTCCAGGTTGTCAAAATCCTGAAACTTGGACTGAGGAAGAAGGCGTTGGCGCTTTGGTTAAGATTGATAAAGTCAAAGACGAACTTCGCAAGCTTAAAGGACAAAGTGGCCTAACATTTTGTGGTGGCGAGCCATTATTGCAAGCTAAAGCATGTTTAGAAATAGCAAAGTTTTGTAAAGAAGAACTTGGTTGGAATGTCTGGTCGTTCACTGGCCTAATTTACGATCACTTGCCACACGAAGGCCCAGTCTGGGATTTCGTCTGCGAGCTCGATGCGCTTATTGATGGGCCGTTTATTATGTCGCAGCGCGACTTGACACTCAAGTTCCGTGGCTCTAAAAACCAGCGCATTCTACATCTCAAGAATGGCAAAATCGTCTCACAGGAATAAAAAATGCCCCGTTCAAAGCAAGCAAAATTCGATTATTTTTCCCTTGTGCGCAAATCTATTGCGGCCGCTCTATTAATCGGCCTTGGCGACTATGTTTTATTGAAACTTGGGCAGCCGCTTGGTCCATTCTTATTTAGCTTTGGACTGCTCGGCGTTTGCGTACTTGGCGCCAACTTATTTACGGGAAAATGTGGCTTTTTAATTGAGGATAAAATCAAGCTGCTCCATTTACTTTTGATATTATTGGTAAACCTCGTTGCCGGTTATTTATTCGGCCTGTTGTTCAGTGTCTGTGATGCCGGCATAGTTGCGGCCGCAAGCGAAAAAGTCGCGAGCTGGGATATGTCTTGGAGCTTCCTTGTCCGTTCGATTCTTTGCGGCGTCATTATGTATCTCGCGGTCGCTATTTATCGTAAAGACTCAAAGCTTGGTATTTTGCTGGGCGTGCCGCTTTTTATCTTTTGCGGCTTTCAGCACTGTATTGCGAATGTAATTACTCTTGGTGTCGCGCAGACTTTTAGCTGGACGCTAATTATTTGTATTGTTGGCAACTTTATTGGATCGCTCGCGACTTGGTATCTGTGTACTGATCTACCGTTAGGAAAACAAATTAAAAACACCAAACGAAACAGCAAGCATAATCAGGCCCGCCATCAAGGTGCCACTCGCCACGGCAATCATTGATTTCTTGAAGTCCAAATTCAAAAAGCTAGCTGCTAGAGTGCCAGTCCAGGCGCCCGTGCCAGGAATTGGAATGCCGACGAAAAAGAGTAGCGCGTAATAGATGCTTTTGTCGGATTTTTCCTGGAGTTTTTTGCCACCTTTTTCGCCTTTATTAATGCAAAAATCGCAGAACTTCTTAATCCAGGCAATTTTGCATTCGGTGCCACGTTTTAATAAATCTTGTGCAAACAGAAAAATAAATGGCATCGGAATTAAATTGCCAATCATCGCAATAATCAACGACGGTATTTCTGGCAAATCCATTCCGGCTGCAATCGGAATCGCTCCCCTTAATTCAATCAGCGGGAGCATGGAAACAATTAATACTACAAAAAACTTTTGAATCACTTCAGTAATATCATAACATTTTAGATCCTCGAAGTATAATTAGCTTATGGTAGAATCAAAAGCTTGGGATTGGAAAATTGTTAAGGACAAACAAGAACAGACTTGGCTCGAGCCGAGCGTCGAGTCATATTATCTGATTAATCGTTGGCAGAAACAGCGCAAAAAAGACTTTCTTGATTTAGGTTGCGGCCTCGGGCGCCACACAATTCAATTCGCTAAGGCGGGTTTCAATACTGCAGGCTTTGACCTGAGCGAAGAGTCAATTAGGCGTACCGCCGAATACGCAAAAGCCGAAAAACTTGATATTACCCTTAAAGTTGGCGACATGCTTGAGTTGCCATATCCAGATGCATCTTTTGATTGTATTCTTTGTCGCAATGTTATTTCCCATACTGATACTGCGGGGATGCGTCAAATCGTGGAGGAGCTAAAGCGTGTATTACGCCCGGAGGGTGAATGCTACTTGACGCTTGGTTCAAAAGAAACTTGGGGATTCAAGCAAGATTGGCCAGTCGTCGACGAAAACACCAAAATTCGCATTGAGGACGGGCCAGAAAATGGTATCCCGCATTTTTATGCAGACTACGATTTAATCCAGGAATTATTTAAAGACTTCAAAATCGAGCTAATTTATCAACTAGAAGATTTTTATGAAAAGGGCGGTAAGACTCTAAACTCTTGGCATTATCATCTTTTAATTAAGAAATAATTATTTGCATTCGTCTTCTTCGAAATAACTAAACTCGACTATTCTCCGATTTTCTCGTGGACTAAATTATCGTAATATTGTTTCATTAAATCGTCATTATAGTACTCATCTAGCACCTCTTCGATGGCATTAGAGGCAGGAGTTCCCTCGCTCCTTGTGCCGTAACGGAACAACGCCGTATATGAGATTACGTGACTAAGCAATACGAAAATTATAAAGGTTGGCATAATTAGGTTGCCAATACGCTTTGGTATTAGCTCAATCAATTTCGAAAAACCCGGATAAACTAGTTTGACAAAAACTAGTCCGCCAGCGCCCCAAAAGAGCATAAATGGAACCGTGGTTCTCCCCATGATATTCAAAAACATATCCGAATAGTCCCAGGCGTTTACCTTGAAAACATATTCACTAATCAAGCTCGTAATCACTTCTGCCGCACCACCAATGAAGCAGGCATAAATATAAGTTAGCCACCATTTACGTTTTAAGTTTCGGCAGAGTAGAACCGTGAAAGCTAAAAAGCCCAGGCCATATACTGGATTAAACGGTCCATAAATGATGCCTTGTCGCGATAGCCACTCGCCCGTGCGGCAAAAAGTGAGAATTTCTTCATAATAGACGCCAATCATACAGCCTATAACATACAGCAAAAACACTTTGTAGAAGCAGAAACCTTCGGCGAATTTTTCTTTTTTCTTGGCCTGATGTTTGATGGTATAAATAACTAGCGCTAGAATCCCCAGGTAGAAGATCCACCGCGTGTTATAAACGCCGAGAAAATGGTGAGCGATGAAATACAGCGTAAAATAGAGTGCCAATCCGGCCTGAATTAATGTATCCCTAGAATCAAGCTGATTCTTTTTGGCTATGCGCTTAGTCTTTTTAGTGCCAGTAACTTTTTTGTTTTTAGTAGATTTTTTATTGCTAGTTGCCATATTTTTAAAATGATTACGCTTCTTTATGTTAACTATACCATAGTGCCGCGCCGTCAATGGGCGCTCATTGAGCTATAATTTAATCATGAAAAGGTGGCGCCCAGTGGCAATTCGAATCTTCGGTTTCATTTCAGCGGTAATAATTGTGGCGCTCATTGTGTTTGCTGGATTGAGCCTACTTAGACCATCATCTTCAACAGTCAAAGTTAGTTCATCTCAAGACGGTACCATCAAACCAGACCAAGATTACACGATTAGTATAGTTGGCGATATTTCTTTAGCGGATAACTGGAGTGTGATGCCGCAGTATGATAGTCGCGGTAAAGGCGTAAATGGAATTCTGTCGGACGAAGTTCTAAAAGTTATGCGCGAAAGCGATTTTATGGTCGCGAATAATGAATTTACCGTCAGCAATCGCGGCGCCAAGACGCCCGGCAAATATTACACTTTCCGCGCCAAGCCCGAGCGTCTATCAATCTACAACGAAATGGGTGTCGATATGGTAACTCTTGCTAATAATCATGTCTATGATTTTGGGCCGCAAGCCTTTAATGATATGCTCGATAGCTTTGAAGCCATTAATATGCCTTACGTCGGCGCTGGCCGTAATCTCGACGAAGCCAAAAAGCCATATTATTTAACATTACCGAGCGGCTATCGCGTCGCGTTCGTCAATGCAACCCGTGCTGAAAAATGGGGCATTGATACTCCTGGCGCGACTGAGACCACGGGCGGCGTTTTGCTTTGCTACGACACGACCGAGTTTATTGATACCATCAAAGAGGCAAAAGCGAATAGTGATTACGTCATAGCTATTATCCATTGGGGTACCGAATCGTCACATCAGCTAGAACGGGTTCAAGTTACCACTGCTCAAGATTATCTCGATGCTGGAGCGGATATTATCGTTGGTGGCCATGCTCACACTTTGCAGGGCGTTGACTATAACGATGGCAGGCCGATTATATATAACCTTGGCGATTTTATCTTTAATGATCAAACTGAAGATACCGGAATTTTGCAAATCAAGTTTTTGGCCGATGGTGGGGTAAAATTTTATTTCTTGCCGGGCGAGCAGAAAAATGTCTATACGAGCCTGCTCTCAGGCGACGCGCGCACTCAAAAAATCAACGAAATACTGTCATGGGATGGCTCGAACGCTAGAATCCTTGATGATGGCGAAATTGTCGTGAAATAGCCCGCCACGCGGCATTCGATTAATGGAAGTTTTTAAAAGTGGTGTTATGGTATCTGCTTATGTATAATCATCGGTAGAGGAGAGATTATGAGCAAAACCGTTCAG
>CAMHIH010000008.1 GCA_946185175.1 uncultured Candidatus Saccharibacteria bacterium | reverse complement strand
TGGGGTGTTAGCTCAGTTGGTAGAGCGATTGGTTCGCAATCAATAGGTCAGGAGTTCGAATCTCCTACACTCCACCATTTAATTATCTTCAAAAATACATCGTCGAAAGACGATTTTTTGATGGAACCTCCGGTAGGTATTACCATAAGCAAATTTGTGATATAATAGCTCAGTTGGAGTGCGAGAAGATAATTAATACTGCGAGAGAAAGTATTTTTATTCTCATGAAAAAACACAAAAATTCTCTATTTAAGTTGCTAACCTATACACTTGCCACCATATTCGGAATACTACTTTTTAATGGAAATGCGCTACCCGCTTATGCTGCCGAGAATCCGCAATATATCATAGACTATGCCCTTCCCGTAGAGATTAACCTTTCCGAATACATAGGCGGCAAACATCCCGTCTCTGGTACAGGCACTTATGGAGACGTTACCGCGAACGGAAGCTCTATCATTTACACGCCAACCCAAATCATCAACGGAATCGACACATTAGATATTCGATTAAATGACGGTTCAACTTTTAATCTCGATATTGTACCCGCCAGCTCCGTATATTACGAAGAAGCTTTCCTACTATCCGATACGGACACTTCTACCATAACCGGCACCACATCAATTGATGCATACAGGCCTGAACGCCAAACAGTCACAAAAGTCGGCGAAAAGGCTATTTACGGATACGACGAAAAATATGCCAAGGAGACCGAAGGTTACAGCAATCAAACTGAAGCATATATAGACACCAAACAAACAATATCCCTTCCATTCAGCGGCACGGGAATTGAGATTCGCACGGGCATTATGCCAGAGTCGGGTTGGGTTGCGTTTTATTTATATAAACAAAACGACGATGGGTCATTGGGTGAAAGCGTAAAAGCCAAAATCATATACCTTCGCTCAGGCAATGGCACCACATGGTATACCTCACTACAAAGCGCCGGCGGACGCGGTCTTCCGTTTATAGTGCGCGATTTACCATACGAAAAATACATTTTACAAATAAGAACTACGGCTTCATCATATCTGCACTTCGATGGTTTTAGAATTTTCGGAGCACTCGGCGACAACGGAGATGCCATTTATGCCAAAGACAATCAGGCAAACCCGCAATACTATTCCATTCGAGAAAATGTCCTAACTCAAGCCATAAACAGCTACGACAGCATTTCCGACGCAATCAACGACGACCTAAATAAATTAGTCGACAACACTGTAAATAACTACACAAAAGGCATCGTTTTAATCGCCTTAGACGGAGGAGTTACAGCTGAAGACCTAGAAGATATTAGGCTAAATGGCCCAAAAAGTGAGTTCTTTTTAATGCCCGGTCAAAGCATTATGTTCAAAGTTGATGGATTTGCCGCCATCGGCATGAATGCCTACAATAAGCCAGCTACATATGAGCTAAACAATGAAGGCGAAAAAACAATGGTTTCAGATCTAAATATGTACTATGAGCTTAAATCGGGCGTCAACACAATCACAAACACCAGCAAGGACGCCATTCTCGCCCTTACCGATATTCGAATCACAGAAGGCGAATACGGACGCGGAGAGGGCGTCATTGATATGAACGCAGACGATATCAAAAACGGATTAGAGCAAATGCTGGAGCTCGACATTAAAGGCAGCGTATCCTGGAGCGCTCCAGCATCACTCTTAGCGACTCGTCCAAACAGCGTTAAAATCATACTAAACTCTTCTTCAGAAAACAATATCGATTCCGTTGAACTAATTGAGGGCGACTATGCCTTCACTGATTTGCCAAAATACGATGACGATTTGAACTATATTAGCTACTCAATCACGCCACAAGATGTAAATGGCTTTAATCTTTCCGTAAATAATTACGACATCCAATACTCTGGCGATATTAACGACTCCGAAATTACTAATCCAAATACCGCAGACAAGGCGGTCGCAGTCATCGTCGTAAACATCCTTCTTGGCGGCATTGCAGCAATTACTTGCCTAGTCCTTGTAAAAAGACGATAGGGCGCTACCGCACACAATACTCAGCACCCCTAATGCCTCATCTCGACAATCAATACATCCCGACGTCTTTTTGAGTCCTTGTTGCAAGTCGACAGCATTACTATTCTTCCGCCATTATATTGTCCGCGCCAGTGCAAAGCCGAGCCCGCAAATCCAGTCACAATTTTCCAATTCTTACCATTTCGATAACTTCTCATTTCATACAAATCATCCCAAGCGTCAATTACACCGTAGCCCAGTATATGTAGCTCATAAAGTTTATCGCCTACTCGAATCGTGCCGCCTGAGTGTTCCTCGAAAAAACTTACATCCGCAAACAACTTCACGTCTCCAAACATCAAATGCCCTGTCATTCGATGGCCATAGATAATCATAAAATCATCGCTAAAATCACTGGCATTCCGATAGTCCATAAATACACTACCAGCAGTTGCATACTCACCGCGAAAATTATGTCTCAAATAATAGTCATTATCTTCGCCCTGTACGATTGGCTGATTAATTTCTGTTCCATCAATGCGAATTCACCCAATTATCGCAGCATTATCGTCAAATAACTCATCATTAAATATCGCATCTTCCGCAAACGTTTCCGCACTCTGCAACACATTGCGTGAATCTCACAAAGCAAAAATGCCAACCGCTAATAATACCCCGCCGCTCAATAATAAGATGAATCCAAGGAATCATTCAATAACACGCAAAAACCTATTCATTGGTATAATTCCTTATCTTTACGATCAGCAACACTCGCCCATCAATCGCTTTACCGCCCAGTTCATTTGTGCAATTAATTTCGCCTTGCGCCAATAATACATCGTCAGAATCATATCGTCGCCATATCTTTTCGTACACTACCAAATCACCATCGCTAAGTTCGCCATTCGGTTCACTAACATAGTAAAAACCTAGCGCAAACCCAAAACAAAAATAGATAATACCGAGCAAGATAATCACTCGCATCAATCTTTGCAGCGTCTCACTATCGCGCCATCTCTTTCGAATCTTCATCATCAAAGGCCGAGCTAAAAGCCCGGCCACCTACTAATTATTGTTTTCTTTTTGAGATTGCATAATAGATGGCAAAACTCACTACTCCAAGTAAAGCGATAATCATGAACGGTAATATAACCGAATTGACGCCAGTCGCCACGCTCGTATTATTTACGTTTTCAAATGAAGTAAAGTTCTGACTAATAGAATTAGCGCCCATTAGCATCATCTGGACGCCGGAACGCGATTCGGTCGTTTTCGCTGTAGAAGTTTTATTATTCTCCGTAGCGCCATCGATATAAGTATCGTAATCTGACGCATCAAGCTCTGTTATCGAATAACTTAAACCAATCGGCAATTCGCTATAATCATCCGCATCGATACCAAGTTCATTTTTTTGTCCATCTTTTAGATATACGTAATTATCTTGCCCTACTACAAAGCTACTCTGCGTCACAATCGTGTCGCCGTGATAAACTACCGTACTATCTTGTCCGGAAATCGTAAAAACATCACCTTCCGTCGCGTTCGCAAAATCAATCCTAAACTTAAAATATTCACCCAAATCAGCATTATCGCCCGACACATATTTTTCCAGTTCTATGAAAGTGCGATCGGCCCGAGAATTAAACAATGCAACGTCAGTTTTATCGCCGTCTTTATTAACAACTTGCGGAATTAAAGTAACTGTCAAATCTCCGGTCGGGTATCCGTCATTATCGAGTTGATTACGTACCGAAATTAGAATCTCATATTTATTGCTAGCATCAACAGGATAGTTTACTTCGTCCGATGAAGAAACCTCTTTTAGTGTGACTACATAATCACCGACTTTCGTAAAAGTTAAACTAGATAAATCTAAATTATAATCAACGCTTGCCACCTTCTCCGCATTTGGCATCACACTATTAAAACTAATTTCGAAACCAGTCGCTAATCCGCCAATCACGGCCGGATTATTCTTACTCTCCGCTAACGAATAGCCAAAAGTCGCCGTCACCGGATTCTTCACACCAGACACTTCTCGCGTCACCACTACGCTCGTCGCCGTTGAGCTATCCGATAAAGTTACCGCTTGCGCCATTGCTGGAACAACTGGCGCAAAAGACATCACGGCCGCCAAAAACAATGCAAACTTCTTCAAGATTTTCATCATCCTCCTTTTATTAACATTCGCAAAACTTATGGCCACCAAGTTTTTACCATTCCATTAAAACAGCGCCTCGATATTATAAAAAGCACGAGTATAATATAATTGAATAAAATTATTGCTCAACAAAAATCCCCCTCTAACAGGGGGATTTCTTAAGTTCTCGAGCTATTTTACTCTTCGTCTTCCGCAAGTTTACGCTTGCCAAATACGACAGTTCCAATTAGTCCAAGTACCGAAATTGCTAGCATCGCGATATTGCGCATGATACCATCTTCGGTCTTCGGATTTTCTGGCGTATCGCCGCGACCTGGCTCGTGATAGATATTAGTAAAGGTTACATCCGAACTATCATCCGACTCAATTACCAATTCACCTTCACCATTATCCTTTACAACAATCGTAATCGTGTACTCGTTTTCATCGAATTCAACGTCACTATTATTCTCGTTTGCATTTTCCTTAACGGTGAATACATACGTGTCAGGCTTCTCAAAGCTTAGGCCGTCAAATGTAACTTTACCATCCGCGTCATTCAATACGGTCATGACTTCGTTACCTTCTTCGTCATAGAGCGTAAAGCTAAACTCACCCTCTCTCAATTCGCGACCTTCAAGTACCTTATTAACCTCAATCGCATAATCGGTAATCGGCGTTGCTTCGTAGTTATTCTCAAAGGTGACATTGCTTGCGCTCTGACCGTCCTTCTTGATTTGAACATCGGCGACCAACTTACCGCCCTCATCAGTTACGGTCACCTCGATAATATACTTCGCGATATCGTAAAGGTAACCAGCCGCACCGCCGTCAATTTCTACAATCTCGTACTCATAAGTACCAGTTTGTTCGAAGGTAATTGGATCAAACTTCTCCGAACCAGCACCCTTAATCGTAATGGTTTGGGCTTCTTCAATGCCGTCACCAGTTAATTCGAATTCGAATTCCACTGGCTCGACACCATCATTCATACCATTGAGAACCTTGGTTACTTCGAACTGAACATCAACAGGATCGGCTTTATAAATGTTAGTAATGGTCCATTCTTTCGTTTCATCACCCGCGATCGTGACACTTTTAACTTCAAGCTTGCCCGTCTCGTAGTTATCTTCAACGACAACCAAGACCGTGTACTCGTTTGTGTCATAAGTGAAGTTACCTAAGGCGCCTTGAGCTTCTTGCAAAGTGTAAGTATAAGTACCAGCCTCAGTAAACTCAATTGCCTTAAAGTCGACGCCGCCTTCGAGTATGCCACCACGCAAGCCGACAGCTTGATAGTCAGAATAGCCTTCACCTTCAAGCGTAAAGTAGAATGTACCACCAATCGGATGATTATTATTATTGCTATTCGATTGATCGTCAATCTTCTTATTGACGCGAATCGTCGTATCAACTGATTCGGCCTTATAGCTATTTACGATGGTATACTTACCACCATCCGTAGCCTCAATCTTCATTGTACCGTCGCCGTTATCGGTCACGCTTACCGTGGCAGTAATATCTGCTGGCTTGGTCATGCCGGCCGGCAAAGTACCAGTCTCAGAAATCGTATAGTTATATTTCTGGTTATGGTCTTTTTCTGAATAGGTTAAAGTAAACTTCGCAGTCTTGTTTTCACTATCGACCGTCACAGGCTCGCCGACGGCTTCGCCGCTTTCGTCAAATAGCGTAAACTCGAACTTATCACTATCAAGCCATGGGCGACCTTGTACGTCTTTCGTTACATAAAGATCAATGCTGCCCTCAGCCTTATAGGTATTTACGAATTCAACACTCGTTGCGCTTTCGCCATCTTTCTTAATAGTAGGCTTAGCGACCAACTTTCCGCCCTCGTCTACAACTTCAACATCAATCGTGTAGATTGCGCCATCATAGCTATAACCACCTGCGCTACCCTTAGTCTCAGTAACCTTGTAGCTATGAGTACCGACCGTTTCATAAGTAAACGGACCAAACGTTGCTTCACCAGCACCACTAATCGTCTGTGTGCCAGTTGCGTCACCAGCCAATTCAAAGCTGAATGTTGCTGGCTCGAGGCCTTGAGCGAGACCATTCAAAGTCTTCTTGACCTTCAATTCGTAGGTCGCAGCTGTTGCTTTATAAACGTTAGTAATCGTAATACTTGAAGTGTCTTTGCCATCAATCTTGATGCTCTCTACTTCGAGCTGAGCTTTTTCGTAGTTATCTTTCACGACAATCTCGACTGCATACTCTTTTTCGTCATAAGTATAGCCAGCTTCGTTGCCCTTTACTTCTTTCAGTGTGAAGTTATAAGTACCAGCTTTACCAAATTCAATATTCTTGAAGTCAGCACCGCCCTTACCGCCATTCGTCGTAACATTTTGAGTGTCAAAATAGCTATCGCCGGAAAGCGTGAAGGTAAATATGCCATCCACGCCACTTTCAGACTGATCATCGATTTCCTTATCAACATGAAGCTTTGCGGTCGTACCAGTCGTCGTATAAGTATTCGTGATAGTCGCATTGTTGGTATAGGTTGGCGTAGCCGTCAAAGTACCGTCACCATTGTCGACTACGTTTACGGTAACTTCAACTGGCGCAGACGGTTCTACGTTTTTAAGACCACTCTCCTTTTCGGTAATCGTATACTTGTATTTGCCAGCGCTTTCGTAGTTAATCGCGTCAAATGTGGCGGACCAGTTACTATCAGCATCGGCCGTTGCAGTCATAGCTTGCTCAATACCATCACCAGTCAATTCAAACTCAAAGCTCTCATTGCTCCAATCGCGTTCATCGCCATCAAAGGCTTTCGTAATCTTCAAAGTGGTTTCGCCGGAAGCTGAATAGCTGTTTTCGAATTTAATCTCGTTTGCAGTCTCTTCGCCCTTCTTGATTTCAGTATGAGGCACAAGCTTACCGTCCTCATCGGCAACATTGACGATTACGGTATATACGGTTTTGTCGTAAGTATAGCCTTTAGCCTTATCGTCCTGCTCGGAAATTGTGTAGGTATACTCACCAACCTTATCGTAAGAAATTTCACCAAAGCTTGCCGAGCCGGCACCAGTAATTTCAACACTACCAGTTTTATCGCCAGTCATATTGAAAGTAAAGGTTGCTGGAGTCTCGCCCGCAAAGCCGGTCAAAATCTTCTCGATATCAAACTTCACCTTTGCGTCAGATGCATCAGCCTTATAGGTATTTTTAAATTCAATCGCATCTGCTGGTTTACCATCCTTAGTAATCGTAGTACTTTCTATATACAATTGTGCATCATCAGTATTATCTTTTACGACAATCGTCACATCATAGACGGTACTATCGTACGTGAAGCCATTCGTATTTCCCTCAAGCTCAACGACCTTATATTTATAAGTACCAGCCTTATTAAACGTTAAATCCGTAAATGACTTGCTTCCGCTCAAATTATTCGTCGTAAGATCAATATCTTCTACTACGCTGTAGCCTTCACCCTCTTCATTTTTCTTCTGAAGTTCAAAGGTAAAGCTACCATCTTTCTTGCTACCAGTTTCATCCTTGATAGTTTTTGCTACTTGCAATGGAGCCGTAGTTGGTTTTGTCGTGTAGGTATTCGTAAATGCCGCGACATACTCATTATTATCGAAGTTCGTAATGATGTGTCCATGATGATCATTGGTCAAAGTCACGTTAATCGTAACTGAACCAGTTGTAGCCTCAACGCCTTCTGGCAAACTACTTGTGTCTTCGCGAATTACATACTTAATCTCAGTACTATTACCCTCAAAGGTTTCATAGTTAATCGTCTTAAACGCTACGTTGCTTTGATAATTCTCTTGATTAATCGTAATTGGATCAACACCTTCAACTGCTGTCTCTACGCCATCTTCATTAATTTGGTAAAGCGTAAAGGTGAAGCTATCGCCATTTTGCCAATCACGACCAGTAAGCAACTTACTTGCATATAGCTGCAAAGAGCCGACCGACTTATAAGTGTTCGTAATTGTAGCGTCACTATCTACAACTGGATAACCATCGACGATATAAAGTTTACCCTGCATTTCCTCGTCGCCAGTTAAGCCGCCGTCAGCAACTTTTACTGTCACGGTAACTTCATTTGGATCACCAACAATGCCACGATCCTTAAACGTACCATCTTCTACGACCGTACCGTCTTCAGTCGTTTCCTTGATCGTATAAGTATATTCGCCTGGCTCAGTGTAGTTGAAGTTAAAAGTGACTTCCTTATTGGTCTGCTCCGACACTTCAACCGGATCGCCAATTGCCTTACCGTCTTGACCATAAAGCGTGAAGTAGAACTTATCACCGTTCCAGTCATTGAAATCTTTCTTAATCGTGACTTCGGTGCTGACCGGTGCGGCACTATAGCTGTTTGTATAAACCAGGTTTGCGCCATTCTCAGTTAGTTCGCCTTTTTGGCTGCCACTGACAGAAGTCGTAAAGCCATTCTTATTGGCCTCAACTTCTTTGACTTCATAGCTTGCGCCAACCGGCAAATCTTTAATTGTAGCGGTTTCGCCGTCACCAAGCTCAATCACATTGTTGTCGGCAGAAATTGTACCATTCGATACAGTTTCGCCTTTTGCGCTAACAATCGTATAGGCGAAATCACCTTCTAGTGCTTTTTCACCATTCTTCAAAGTAACTTCAAAGTTGAACTTCTTATTTGTGATGTCTTTGTCGCCATGAACAAGGTTAATAATTTTCTTGATATTCAAATCAGCTGAGGTATATTTATTCTCCACTATTGCGCGTGAAGCGTAATTACCCTTTACGGCGTAGTATTTTTCGCCACCAATCGTAGCCGTGTCGGTATCTTTATATGCACTATATGTTGGTTCTGCATCAGATGGGTTTTCTTTTGCGCCAATCTGGTAAGTAGTATCAACATGTTTGTAGCCAATTGGCAACAATTCTTCATTCTCTACTACGCGGAAATATGCTCCAGTCATCACGTTCACAACGCGAATTACATCACCTGGACGGATTGACTCGGTAAAGTTGTTTCCAGTACCAAACTTATGGCCAGTATCGCACGGCTCGGCACTAGCACAGTGTTCCTTAATGCTCTTTTCGTTATTGTAGTAAACTTTGTAGTCATACGAATAAGCACTTTCAGATTCTGTATTAGCCTCATGCTCAGGCAAAGCTTTGCCTTCCGCATCGACAAGATAAACAGTCATCTCAAACTTTTGGCCAACATCTACACCATCGAGTTTCTTTTCAATATTAATACCACCTTTAATAGTATTTTCAGCGTACAAACCCTTGTCCGCATCGAAGTCCTCAATAGACTCGATTGAGCCGTCGTCGGCGAAAATCACATTCCGCAAAACGCCATTAACCATCATCGGATGGTATTGATATTTGGTTAAATCAAAATGTTCTAGATACTCTGCAAAATCAGAAGAAGAATCCTTGACTTCTTCAAACCAATAATCGTGACCGCTTTCCAAAATTAACCAATCACCATTAACGGTACCAATCCCGCCAGCGATTAACTGCTTTGCGCGTTCGCTACTTGCGCTAATCATTACACCCGGCGCTACCGCTACTTCATCACCTTTCCAATCGTTTGCCGCCGTAAGCGTATATTCTTTATAGACGCTATTTTTATTATCACGATAAAGATTAAATTTAATGCTCTTAATTTTCTCTGCCTGAGTCTTGTCGAGTTCATCTTTCCATTGCTTCGAAACAATAAGCTCTTCATTATCAAGCGAAGCCGAACCAATCGTATGAATCTCGTCGGAACCAGGCGTCTTATTTTCGGTTACATTCCCATCTTTATCCGTAATTCTTTGAACTACTGTATACTCTAGTTTTGGCCATTCCGTATTAGTCTTCAATGAATAGTTATCGCCATCTTTAACAACTTCCGAGGCATATTCATCAGACCACTCTTTATCGCCATTATTCAAATCAGCAACTAAGTCATAAGCTTCCTGGCTTGGCCACACCACAAATGACACAGTGGCTTCATCGCCATCAGACAATTCACCAACATTCCAAACTACTTGTTTTTGTCCGTCATCACTATCAGTAAAAGTAGCAGCAGGAGCATCGGCCCAATTATTACCATTCAAAGTATAGGTAAAATTAGTCGCAACTCCATTTATTGCGGCAACCGAAGTCATATCGGTTATACCATCCGTAAACTTTACTCCTTCAAGACTAAGGCTATTCGTAATAGAATCTACAATATCATCAAAAGCAGCATTAAGCGCAGCCTGATCGGCCGCATCTTTATAAATCGCCTTCGAATCAAGATTCCTCATATTGTTGGCATCACCAAACACACCTACGGCATAAAGAGTGTTGTTTGTATTAGAAGTAATGGTTGCAGCTACTGCTTGAGCGTCCGCTAAATTATACCCCAAACTGTCATTAAAGCCATTGCCATGAGCCCCTTCAGGGACATCGCAATGATAATGTTGTCCCCACATATTAGTACAGTCATACTCATCGTTGTTATTACCATGGGACGTAACGCGGAAAGTAGGATTACCATCCGAAACGAATATAATATAAGTCGGATCGTTATCTCCAAAGTTAACATTATTTGCCGCGCTAAGCGCTGCCTCCCAGTTAGTACCACCGTCAGAGTCAGTTGCATTTACCCAAGACTTAAAGGTATCAATAGAAGTAGTAGGAGCATTTTGAAGAGAAGTTATATGAGTCGTATCTTCTTTAACGGTCGATGCAAAGTCGATAAACGCCATCTGCACCATATCAGATACACCAGAAGTTGAATTGTATTCCAACAACTTATCTGCCAAACCGTTTACTGCATTTTTTGCCACGTCCAATCGTTTTTGCTGGCCATTTTGCCTATATCGAATACCTTCATATTGCGTATAGCCAGTATCACTCGATTCATCAACATAATACACGGTTGAGTGGGAGTCATTATTTCCTACAGCACGGTAATTACCATTGTTGCTTATATAATAAAGCTGAACGTAACTACCATTAACATAACCGTACCTACCATAAGTGCGCTCTTCGTACTTATCAACGGTCGTATCATAGTCCATACTTCCTGAAGAATCGAACACTACAACAACATTAGCCTTCGTACTCTCAGTTTCGGTTTTAGCTGTACCTTTTACGCTAAGCGTAATCGTATACGTGCCGTCACCATTCGGCACTACAGTCTTACCCGAAATTGGTTTTATATTATCGGACCCTTCAGCATAAGCCGAACGAACCAAAGCTCCACCCATTGGCGCAACCGTACTCAGCGCCATCAAGAATGCTGCGGCAAGATTGCGAAACCTTTTTGAAAGACTCACTTCTTTTTACTCCCTTTTATAACTCTTTTCGCCTCACACTCCATAGAATGAGGCATTTGACCTTAAAATACCCTGCTAGTCAAGATTATGCAAGCATAGGCGTATTGATTTATTCTACACCGTTAACGCTTAAAAATCTTGTTCCGCATCAAAAGCTATCAAAATCGTTGTATTTTTTACAACAATCACAAAATAGCCCCCAAAACTACTGTTGTATTTTTTACAACATATTATTAAGCAACTACGTTACTGAAAAAGTTGTATTTAGGCACTAAAAACACCCATACGATTTCTAAGAAACGGTATTTGTTTCGTGAAATTGCATGGGTGTTTTTAGTACTATTTCTTAACAACTTTTTCCGTGACGTCGAACTTCTCCATGTAAAGTCCGAGCATCAAACGAATTTGCGAATACAACGCGCAGAACGACGTATACACGATCGCAATCACTGGCGAAATAATCCACTGCAAAACCATTAATACATGTTTCGTCTTTTTGTAACGCGCTGGTTTTGGCGGCAATAGTTTTATCGACAAAACAATCGAAATTAACATCAATAGCATCGCGAAAGTCTGGATATAACTCACCACCGACGGCAAATGATGCGCCAACAAATCGAGTGATTCAATATTAAATATCAACGGCACCCAACCACCGAACAATACGATCGGCGCAGTCGCCGCCAACGTTACATGACCGTCCAATAGGCGAATGAATTTCGGCAACAAATCATCCCAGTGCATCTTATTCTTCTTCGAGAACATATAGTCCGCCACGTAAGCAACATCGCTTGCGCCATAATCCCAACGTCGCAACTGAATCCACTGCGCTTTCAAAGTTTTCAATAACGTGTCATTCAAGACCGCATCCTGGCCGATTGGTGCGCGAATCGGATAAACTTCATAATCGCCATCGAAATAGAACAAACTGCGCCAATATTGATGGCCGTCCTCCACAATCGTACGCACGCTCCAAAAATTCATTCCAACTAAAGCCTCAAGTGGCTGCGAATGTGAAGCGAAGTTACGCAAATCCAGCGGACGCATCGTACAGACCAAATTCCAGAACGAGTTCGTGCAAGCCACCACGCGCGTCACGGCCGGCGCATCCCAAATATTATTTGTAAACAACGACACTGGCTGGAAGGCCATCCGTAAGCGTTCTTCGTGCACAATATACTCGTAGGCCACTTGGTCAAAATAAACTTTATGCGGCCGGTTATCGCTATCGAGTGTCGTCACAATCACGTCGCTATATTTAATGCCTTTTTCGTCCACAAATTTCTGCAAGTTCTTACCAGCCCAAGTAATATTGCCGCCTTTACCAATCACTTCATTGGGCAAACCATCCGGATGCTTCGACAACAAGAAATATCCAAATTTCTTACCATACTTTTTCTGTAAAGCTTTCGCGACTTTTTCACCAGCTTCGCCACCCCGCTCTTCGTAGGCAATCGTCACAATCATTTTCTCTTTCGGAAATGTCGATGCTAACACACTCTCGACCGTTGGCTCCAATACATCAAGCGTTTCATTGTACATCGTAATAATAATTGCGTGATAAATGTCCTGCGGATTTGGAAAATTACCATCTTCCGATGCCGCCATGTTTAATAAGTTCTTTAAATGTTGCTGATGATCATAGGCCTTACTTTTCGTATGCGCCAAACGCTCATAACTTTCCTGCGGATTTTCCAAATCTACCATCCGCTTGCGCCAATTAATCGCGCAACTTGCGTTTACCATTTTGTAACCCTGCACCGTTCGGAACATCGTGCCAATCGCCTTCACGACGCTGCCAACCACTATAATCAACAAGAAAATCGAACCAGCAATTGGCGAAATCGCCGAAAAGCCGAACAATAACGCTATAATTCCCAAGCTCACTAGCGCCGGAAAGATTTCAAAAAAACGATACCGCGCCGTGCGCTTTCCAACTGGAAGTTCAATGACTTTAGACATTCTATCCTCTTCCGACTAAACTCAACAAGGCATGTAGGGCCACGACAATAATGACACAGCTCACGCCCAAGAATAGTCGCGCAACATCCTTGCCACGCTTGCTATGCAAACGTGCACTTATTAATATATGTCCCGCACCAAGTACTATCGCAATAATCGAAAAACTCAACATATACCACCATGCGCCGTCGTCATAACTATTGACTACGCCTGAGTACCTCCAATAAAGTCGACTAGTTGGGTCTAATCTAAAAAGTGACTCCAAGAAGAGCCAAAGTCCTAGACCAAAGTTGACCACCATCCAGACAATGAAACTGCGATCACGTTTAAAAATCGCGCCAAAATCTTCCGCTAATTGCTTCATACTGCCCTATATTTTACCATATTTATTATTTCTGTAAATTTGCTTGCAAATCTAACCGAATCGCGTAAAATAAAAATGAGAATCATTTTCAATTTTAGCTATGAAATACACCACTACTGCAAAATCAGCCATTAATACAGTCATCAAATCTTTCAAGACAGATTTTACCGCCAAAGAATTAATCGCCAAGCTCAACCAATCTGGCCACAATTTTGGTACCGCTACAATTTATCGCCATATCGATGAGCTTGAAGCTCAACACTTTTTACGCCGCGTTTATCATGATAACAGTACGGCTATCAGTTATTGGTACTCTGAACCTTGCGACCATGATAGTCATTTTGATTTGCATTGCATTAGCTGCGACCGCATCTTTCATGTAGATTGCGAGCACATGCAAAAATTCGCTGCACACGTCCAGCAAACACATGGCTTCGCCGTGCAGGCCGAACGCGTACTCGTTAATGGTCTTTGCGCCGATTGTCAAACAATCAAGGAGAAAGAAAATGCTGCACGATAAAACTATCGTCAAAACTTCCTTGGCGGCTTTATTATTTGGCGCCGTTTGTATCGTCATATTTTTGCTCGCCAAACCACAAACGCAAACCGACCAGCTCAAAATTGTCTCTACAATTTTCCCGGGTTACGATTTTGCTCGCACTATCGCAGGCGACAATGCCGACATTGCTATGCTTATTTATCCCGGTTCGGAAATTCATTCCTTCGAACCAAGCCCGCAAGATATCATTAATATCCAAGACAGTGATGTTTTTATCTATGTTGGCGGCGAGTCAGAAGCATGGGTAGAAAAAATCATTGCCAATCTCGACACGAATCGCACTAAAATCGTCCGCATGATGGACGCCGTCGATTTAGTGAAAGAAGAACTTGTCGGAGGCATGGAGTCTGAGCACGAAAACGAAGATGAAATCGAATACGACGAACACGTTTGGACTAGTCCGCTTAACGCTATTAAAATCGTCGAGTCGATTCGCGACGCCCTAGTCAATGCCGACCCACAAAACGCCAACTTTTATCAAGCTGCCACCACGAATTATATCAAGCAACTCGCCCAACTTGATTCCGACATTCGCGCCACGCTCTCCGATACCACTCACCATACATTAATCTTCGGCGACCGTTTTCCATTGCGTTACTTCGTTAAAGAATACAACCTCCAATATTACGCCGCCTTCCCAGGTTGCTCCGATCAAACCGAAGCATCCACCGCAACATTAGCCTTTTTGATTAACAAAATTAAATCCGAAAACATCAAATATATTTTTACTATTGAACTTTCCAACCAAGCAATTGCTCGCACGATTGCTGCCGAAACCGGCACCGAAATTCTAGAATTCCATTCGCTCCATAACATCAGTAAATCAGACTTCGATTCCGGCAAAACTTACTTACAAATCATGTACCAAAATCTTACAAACCTTAAACGAGCTTTAAACTAACATGACATTACTTGAAACCCAACATCTCACTCTCGGCTACGACGACCAGACCGTCATTAATAATCTTAGCTTTAAAGTAAATGATGGAGATTTCATCTGCATTGTCGGCGCAAACGGCTCTGGTAAATCAACCCTCGCCAAAGGACTGCTTGGTCTAATCAAGCCAAAGTCTGGCAAAGTTATTTTTCATCAACTCGAAGCCACCAATATCGGCTACATGCCACAGGAGCATAAGATCGATCATAATTTCCCCGCATCGGTACTCGAAATCGTATTGTCTGGTTTTTTAAATCAGACCGGCCACAGTCCGTTCTATTCCAAACAGCAAAAGCAACAAGCACTCGAGAATCTTAAATTACTGCACATCGAAAATTTAGCTCGCGAAACCTTTAATACCTTATCGGGCGGCCAACGCCAAAAAGTTCTGCTCGCCCGTTCGCTCTGCGCTACCACTAAGTTATTAATCCTCGATGAACCTAGCAATAGTCTGGACTACAAATCCAAACAAGAACTTTATTGTCTTGCTAAAAAACTCAATCGCGAACAACATATTGCAATCCTAATGGTTACTCATGACCTCGATCATAAAAACCTAATTGGCGATAAAATTCTAGCGCTTAGTGGCAAAAAGTATTTCTTTGGCCCAACCAGCGAATACGTCAAAACCATTCACGCGGAGGCGCACCATGCTTAGCTCTATCGTCGAAATGTTTAGTTATGATTTTATTGTACGAGCCTTCATTGTTGGCATCGTCATTTCAATTTGCGCCGCTCTACTCGGCGTCGTGCTCGTCCTGCGCCGTAATTCAATGATTGGCGATGGCTTATCTCATGTTGCCTTTGGCGCTTTCGCCATTGCAACCGTTCTAAATCTCACGCCATTATATTTTGCCATTCCCGTCGCAATTATTGTTTCCTTCTTTATCCTACGGCTTAATCAAAATAGCAAAATTCACGGCGACTCCGCCATTGCATTAGTCTCCGCTTCCGCACTTGCTATTGGCGTGATGGCGATTTCAATCATCAAAGGCGTAAATGTCGACATAAACGCCTACTTATTTGGCAGTATCCTATCGGTCACAACTAGCGACCTCGTCATTAGCTCAATTCTTGGCTGCATTGTTATTCTGTTCTTCATTTTCTTTTATCACCGAATTTTTGCCATTACCATCGACGAGACTTTCGCCAAATCCATCGGTCTCAAAGTTAATTACTATCAGGCCATTCTCGCGATTATTTGCTCCATTGTTGTCGTAATTGGTATGAAGTTACTTGGATCATTATTAATATCCAGCCTAATTATCTTTCCATGTCTCACCAGTATGCATCTCTTCAAAAACTTCCGCCAAGTCATTATTTCGTCCGCAGTCATTTCCGTTATTTGTTTTAGCGTTGGCTTAATTGCGTCATATTTATTCAGCACGCCAACTGGCGCTAGCGTTGTCATCGTCAATCTAGTCGCCTACATAATCTGCTGGCTAACCAGCAAATTAAAATAAATTACAAATCAGTACCTGGCTCTACGTAAGGACTAGTTTCATCCACGTCATCATAACGCACACGATAGCGTAAAACTTTTGATAGTCGATTAATTGTTGATTTGTCATAAATATCTATTTTTTCGCTGCCATCATCCA
>CAMHIH010000007.1 GCA_946185175.1 uncultured Candidatus Saccharibacteria bacterium | reverse complement strand
TTAGCTTCGGCGAGATTGGCTGAGCGTATCGAGCGGGCGGAAATTCATGATGACATTTTGGGCTCCGATCATTGCCCAATATCCGTGGAGATAAAATAATGGCGGATTTTGATTATTGGCGTCGTCAGGGGGCGGAACCACTTTTTGGCGAAGTAGATGTAATGCGGCCAGAACAGCGTCGCTTTGCTGGTAAGCTATTATTGATTGGTGGAAATAAGGGGATGTTTTTTGCTGTAGCGAATGCAATGCAAGAAGCTAATAAAATGGGGGTGGGGGAATGCCGCGCCTTGATGCCGGATTCGTTAAAAAAAATGGTACCCTCAACGCCGGAAACATATTTTGCGGAATCCGAAACTTCTGGCGCTTTTGGCCAGAAATCTTTGCCAGAGTTGTTGCGTCAGGCGGAATGGGCGGATGCGGTTGTTGTGGTAGGTGATTTGGGCAAGAACGGCGAGACGTCTGTGGTTATGGCGGATTTCTTAAATCACATGGAAAAGCCGGTTTATCTGACGCGTGACGCAATTGATGTCGTGACGAATGACGTAGCAAATTGGAGCGTGCGTGAGGGTAGAACGGTGTTATTTGCAAGCATGGCACAGTTACAGAAAATATTTCGGGCGGCCTACTATCCTAAAATGATTACGCTGACTATGCCAACTAATCAATTAGTGGAGACGCTGCATAAGTTTACCTTAAGCTACGAGATGACCGTAGCAACATTTCATAATGAGCAGCTAATTGTGGCAAAGAATGGAGAGGTTGTCTCGATGGGCATAAAAGATACGCATTACACACCGATAAGCCTGTTCGGTGGCGGGCTGGTGACACGTATGGCGATTTTGGGTGTTTGGAATCCAGAGCAAGACGATTTAAAAACTGCCGCAACGGCATTGACGCTGAGATAGGAAAAAGCCGCCTGTGGGGCGGCTTTTTGGTGGAGTGGAGCCAAAAGCTATTATTCTTCATCTTCATAGATGTCG
This sequence comes from uncultured Candidatus Saccharibacteria bacterium, assembly GCA_946185175.1. Lineage (GTDB taxonomy): Bacteria > Patescibacteriota > Saccharimonadia > Saccharimonadales > Saccharimonadaceae > UBA2834. The sequence continues at coordinate 16,952 of CAMHIH010000007.1, read as the reverse complement.
GGGCCAACGTATGGTTTGGCTGGCGGCTTGATTAGGTCGCGGATGCGCAGATAATCTACTACAACGCTAGCAATACTTAGGATAGCGATTGCGCACATGCAGATGAATCCGGCAATTGCCATGCGGCTTTGCAGCATTGGGAAAGTTAATGCTAATGCTGCGGTGCCAAGCCAAACGCACATGATGGCCATGCGAGTTTTGTCGACCATACCAGCGCCAATGCCAGATGAAAGTTTGGTGTAGTATAGGAAAAACCACACGATAAACAAGACATCGCGCAGGAACATGATGCCAAGGCCGATATAGAAGGCTAGGCGCATCCAGGAGACGTCCAGAAGGGCGGTACCCGAAGTTGCCAAGATAAAGGCGATGGCGGTCGGATAAAAGATAACTTTGTCACCGAGGGGATCAAGCGCTTTGCCAGCTTTGGTCATCTGGTCGAGGCGACGTGCGATATAGCCATCTGCGGCGTCAGTTGCGATTGCGAGGGCTAAGATGATGGTAGCAATGATATTGCTAGAAGCTCCAAATGGTTGTACAGCGTATAGATGGGGAACCAGGATTGATAATGCGATGCGCATAATCGAAATCCAGTTAGGCGCACCGATGCGCCCATGTGTGCCTTCGAGCCAGGTTGGATTCTTTTGATGCATTGCGAGAAGAATACAGTAGAAAGCCCAGCAAATTGCGGCTATCGTTGCTACGTACCACGAGAAGGTGCTCAGAATCGCGTCTGTGCTGTCTTCGGCCATCATAATGAATAAGTTGACGCTGGCGATGCAGCGCGCTGTTAGCGGGGCAGGAGTGCGCCAGGGGCCGTGAACGGGATCACCGCCATATATGACCCATGCACCATGTGAGCCCAGAACGCATAAATCACAGATAATAATGATTATCCAGAGATACGCGCTTTGCAGCAGGCTGCCGAACAGTATGAAAGTTGCGATGTTGAGACCAATTGCAATTAACTCCGGTGCTGATATTTGACAGATACCAGCATTGAAATAGCTTAAGATTTTCCTCAATGACATAACAATCAACTCCTTTTCAACGTACAATGGGAAACCATCTATTCGAGGGCTACAAAATGCAGCCGAATGCTCGATTGATATAATTATAGAATAAAAGTGTTATGTTGTCAATTGATGCTAATTTGTAATAGTTCTAGGGACGCAAGCGTTTTCGAGATGGAAAAGACCTTCGCGGGTTTCTTGCGGTAAAAGAACTAAGATGATAATTTCGATGGTTGGCAGGAAATAGATAATAAGAGAGGTGATATAGATTTTTTTCATTTTGGTAACATCGCTATGCTTGGTTAAATATCTGATAGAAAGAACATTGATAATCAGGGCGATTACTACCGATATTATATAGGCAATCCATATGATTGCACTCCAGCGTACTTCGTTAGTCGAGTTATCGATTAGTATGTTGTTGTTGCAAAACGGTAGTGAGTCGCGCGTGTCCATAATGCGGAGGCAAATGAAGGCGGGGATGAAGAAGACCGTCGATAAGATATTATAAGTCGACGTGGCGACCAGTAGTGGATGTTCGGTTTTGGTTTGCTTTTTAGCTTTTGCTGAAGTCTTTGCCTTAGTGCTCATGCTTTTAGTTTAGCATAAAAATATAGCCTTACGGCTATTGTTTGTATGGTGGGCGAGGAGGGACTTGAACCCTCACGGCATTGCTGCCAACAGATTTTGAGTCTGTCGTGTATACCAATTTCACCACTCGCCCAGATGCGATAGTGATAATCTGATTCTATCATGAAAACAGCGTTTGTGCTAGAATAAGAGCAATGGACAATAAGGATGGTGGGATGAGTAGCGCGAGCCGTCAGCAGATGACGGCGACAGAGTTGGCGCGTAAAAGAGTTCTGGAAGCTTATCAGCACAGGGCTCAGGATTATCGTGCGCCGACAGAGAATTCACCAGCACCACAGATTAAGCAAGAAGATTGGAAAAAATACCATTCGGCTTGGCAGGACTATTATCAGAAGTATTATGGCGAGTATTACGGCAAAGCTGCACGTGAATACGTTGCACGTGAGCGTTTGCGTCTAGAACGACAAATGATGGACAAGCAGCGCAAAGAACAAGAAGATGCTGCATCGAAAGTTCCGGAGAAGCCGAAAGAGATTATTCACACTATAACCGAAGAATCGCAAGAAGTCCAAAACGACTTTAGGTCAAAAATTCAATCTAAAGCGCAGGAGCGTGCTAAAAAAGTTCGCAAATCTAAGCACTTTATTCCTTTGACGGTTGGTTTAGTGATTTTGGTTGGAGGTTTATTGCTGCAGTACAACCAAGTAATTGCGGCAAATATTGTGGCGTATGTTTCGCCAGGTAATAGTGAAGTAACTGAAATTACCGAGATTGATCCTACTGTGGCAATCGCCGTACATGAAAATCCGACCTTAATGATTCCGAAATTGAATGTAGAGGTACCAATTACTTTTGGCTCACAAACCGATGTAAAATCGATGAATGTAGCAATGGCGAATGGGGTGGCTAACTTTTCAGTAAAGGGGGCGTCAGCGCGACCGGGCGAAATTGGCAATTTTGTAGTGTCTGGACATTCGGCTGGCAATGTATATGGCACGAGCGACTATAAGTTTATCTTTTCTGGGCTGACGCGAATGGAGGCAGGAGATAAGATTTATGTAGACTATAATGGTGTTCGCTACACTTATCGTGTCCAGGGCACGAAAGTAGTAGAGCCGACAGATGTGCAATCTTTAGCACAGATTGCCAATGATAACGAAGGTGTACCAATGATAACTTTGATTACCTGTACGCCATTGGGGACTTCACGCTATCGCTTATTAGTATATGCGGAACAGATTAATCCTAGCTATGAAAACGCCGTAACGCCGGCGCCGTCAGAAAGCGGCGAGGGTGACTCAGATTCAGACGTGTCAATGCCGTCGAACCAGGATACGCCGCTAGAGGCGTTCTGGAAATGGTTGACCGGACAACAATAAATAGATAGATGGTGAGAGTGGTCTAGGGGGGCGGGTAGTACATAAAATAGACGCCTCGGTAAGGGGGCGTCTATTTTGTTGGTATGATTAATTATTTATATAGTGAGTTTATAACGTTTAAGAACGTAATTGTAGATTGGCGCAACTTCGACGGTTTCGCCGTTTTCGTTTACGACGGGGTCTTGCTTTTCTTCGACTAAATCAAAGTAGTAGAGCCAGTTGTTGTTGCTCGTAATAATGGCATGGTCGGCGTGTTTGGTGTTGTTGATGATTTCGCGACGATTGTCTCCATCGAAGTCTCGAACGATAATTTTATCGCCGGTGCTTTCCCAGATAAGATAGTTATCTAACCAGCTAATTGTATTGCTAGCGTCCAATTCGAAATCGTAATAATCGCGAGTTTCGATGTCGAAGGTGGCAACGTCCTTGCCTGACCAGAAAGCGATTACGCGATTACTGGAGTTGACGTCTACGGAAGTTGGTGAATAGGCTAAGTTTTTGTGCGACATGACGCGCTCAAGGGTTGAGCTATCGCTTTTCTTATAAGTAGGATATTTGCCAGCAATGACATAGATATTATTATTCAGCGAATACGCAATCCATTCGTCGCCCCAATAGGTTCCCAATGCGAAAACGATTTCGTCGTCATCTTTAAGATCGAAGATTTTAACGGAACCATCTTCGCCGTCTCTATATGTGTAGAAGGCGCGGCCAGAAGTGTTTTCGGTTGTGACTTCCTCGCCGTCAAGACTATCTTCTTCGGTTACTTCCGTGCTGAGATCTTGGTCAGTAGTGGCGACTGGAATGTTATTTGTAACATATGCCGCAACATCTTTATTACACGAGAAAGACTCAATGTCGGATGCGAGCGCACTGGAAATTTTTAATTCATTTATATCTATGATATGTAAGTTATTATTTTCGAGTGCCCAGAGTTTGGAGGCGGAATCGTTGATGGCGTTGACTTGTGTGAAATTGAAACCGAATTTAGCCGTAAGGTCGATAGCTTTTGTTTCGTCACCGAGGTCAACTAAGTACCAATTGGCTTGATCTTCGCGAATCCAACGTAGAATAACTTTATTATTGCTATCGTTCCAAGATTCAACCGTGATGGAGCCTTGGCGAGTAAGTTCGCGGTCTGTATTGAATACTTTTGCGAGGTCGAGTTTTTTGTGGCTAGTCTCGTTGCCTTGAAGGCTGATATAGTGGAGACTTGTGCTATTAACCTCGGATGTTAAAAGGTGCTTGCGGTCATTGGAATAAGATATTAAACGAAGTGTGCCGAAGTTGTCGGTTGTTTCGATGACTTGCTGTACGGGGAAGAGGCGTACCCACTCGATACGCGTAAGTAATCCGGCGCTTAAATTAATATGCTTGCTCCAGGTATCGAAGCCGGATTTGCTGACTTTAATATCGTGTTCGCCACTGCTGACCATTTTGTTGACTTCGGTGAGGGAAAGTAATTGATTGCCATCGATTTCGACAGTGGCCCGGCCTGGTTGCGAGGCAATCTGTAACAGTCCGGATTGCTCGAGATTACCTTTTTCGTTAAATGAAAAGCCCATAGCAATGAGCATGAGAACTGCGACAATAGCAACTACCGCGATTCCCATAAAGATGTTAGTGGCGATGACTCGCGCGGAGCGAATCCTCTTAGTCTTTTGTCTGTCCATAATTAACTATTGTTATTATAGCATTATTGTTCAGCAAAATGGTTATGTTTAATAAATAAAATTTCGTTGAATAATTTTATTAAAAAGCTTATTGATTTTCGCCGGCTAGTGTTTTAAGATAACATTAGCAGAATAAAGCGAGGTAAAATGGACGGAGTTAATAGAATTTCAAGAAAAGGTGCGACAACTAACCATGCGAGTTCAGTTGACCATCGTAGACTCCAAAAATCCTCGACTTTAAATCGTCGTTTCGTGCGACGACCGAGTGCTACAGTAAAAACGCAAAGTACTGCAAAAGTTCAACAGAAAGCTACTCAGACTCAGCAGAAAAAAACCGTCGCGCCAGCAAGAGTCTCTGCGCAGCAAACATCCACGAAAACAGCACAGCAACAATTGAGTAGTAATAGGCAACAGGGTCAGCAGCAAAAGGCTGCCGTAAGAGCAGTTGCTGGTACGCGCGGTGCATCAGGGAAGCAGTCATTAATTCAGCATAGTAAAGCCGGAAAGATTCAACCGAGCGCGGCGTTTATTGAACAACAAAAGCGTCTACGTCAGAAGCAACAGCAGAATGCGGCACAACAACAGGTTGGTAAGCGCATTACGGCTCAACAACTAGCTAAGATACGTCAGCAAGCGGCGACAGATTTAAAGCAGACCCGCAAACAAGAGAGTAAGGATATTGGTCCTCAGGGACATAAGTTATTGGATACTACGCGAGCTAGAATGGCGGCTCAGGCTGCACCGGCGCCGGCAAGGATTACGGCACAGGAAAGGAAAGATCGTGCGATTCAGCAGGCATTACAGCGTATGCAGAGTGCTGAAAATACGAAAGAAGATTTCGGCGAAAAGAAGATAAAAAAGCAGCATTTTTGGCAGAAAAAGCGTTTCGCTGTTGCGATGGCTATGGCAATAATTTCGATTGGGCTATTGGGGTATTTGGTGAGCTTGAATTTGCCTGATATTTCGGTGCGGGTTGCCGCCATGCAGGCTGGTATTTCGAATGCTTATCCTAGCTATGTGCCAAGCAATTATCGGCTTGATGGTCTTGTCAAAGAAGAGAACGGCAAGATTACAATGAATTTCAAGAACGATATCGGTAAAACCTTCAGCTTAATAGAAGAGAAATCAAGCTGGGATTCTACAGCGGTATTAGTGAATTACGTAAAAAAGAATTGGGGTGATGATTATTCGATAGCGAAAGGCCAAGGGCTAACGATTTATATTTCGGGCTCAAAGGCGGTCTGGGTGAATGGTGGTGTGCTTTATATTGTTGACGGCGAAGCTGCAGAGCTTAATTCTAGTGATTTACACGATATTGCCGTCAGTCTATAAGCTTTAACGAAACGGAGGAAGCATGATTGACTTCAAGTGTAGTCTTGGCAATGCCGTAAAGACTACTGATTTTGAGGCGAAGCTAGCCGAGGCGCGAAACTATGTGGCGCGCGCACAGCAGGATGATTTTGGTGGTTGGGTTGATCTACCCGTTAAGTATGACAAAGATGAATTCGCGCGAATTAAGCAAGCCGCCAAGCAAATTAACGCGGACTCGGATTACCTAGTCTGTATTGGAATCGGCGGTAGTTATTTGGGACATCGTGCCGTGATTGAAGCTTCAGGTGGCGAGTGTAATCGTACGAAGATTTTGTATGCTGGTAATTCTTTAAGTCCGCGTGCGGTCGAAAAAGTTATAGCAGATTTGGGCGATAAGGATTTTTCAATCAATGTGATATCTAAATCTGGAACTACGACGGAGCCTGCTGTAGCGTTTAGGATTTTTAAGGAGAAGTTGATTGCTAAGTATGGTGAAGCCGAAGCGGCGAAGCGCATTTATGCTACGACGGATGCGAATAAGGGAGCATTGCACGATGAGGCGGTAGCGAAAGGATATACAAGCTTTGTAGTGCCAGACAATATTGGCGGTCGCTATTCGGTTTTGACTGGTGTTGGTTTGTTGGCGATTGCGGCAGCTGGCATCAATATTGATACATTGATGGATGGCGCGGAGGAAGAAAGGGCTAGCCTAATATCCGATGGTGGTAAGGCGGCTGAATATGCGGCGGTTCGCAATATATTACTTGAACAAAAATATGATATTGAGATTTTAGCTAACTTTGAGCCGCAGTTTACGCAGTTTAATGAGTGGTGGAAGCAATTGTTTGGCGAAAGCGAGGGCAAAGACGGCAAAGGAATTTATCCGGCGAGCGTGATTGATTCGACCGATCTTCATTCGATGGGGCAATATATTCAGGAAGGGCGTCGAAATTTGTTTGAGACGTTCGTTGAGATTGCTGCTGATTATGACGCAGTAAAAGTTCCGACCCTTGAAGAGGATTTGGATGGCCTGAAGTATCTTGAGGGCAAGGAAATGGATTATATTTGTAAGACTGCGAATGCGGCGACGCGTGAGGCGCATTTGGCGGGCGGAGTGCCAATCCTTGAGGTTGTGATGCCTGATTTAGATGAACGCTCATTGGGGGCCTTAATCTACTTCTTTGAAATGAGTTGCGCGTTGAGCGGCTTCTTATTGGGAGTGAATCCGTTTAATCAGCCAGGCGTAGAAGCTTACAAAAATCGGATGTTTGAGCTGTTGGGTAAGCCTGGTTACGAAAAATAATTTTGTTGTATAAAAAAATATCTCCCTGCCCAGGGGAGATATTTTTGTGTCCGGGAAGTGGGGCGGAGGCTGCCCCAAGGGTTATTTCTTGAATGGATTTTCTAGACCAAGGTTGCGGTTAGCTTCCGCGATACGCATTAGTTCGTTGTATTTGGCGATGCGTTCTGAACGGCTAAGGGAACCAGTTTTAATTTGACCTGTGCCAAGGCCGACGGCCAAGTGAGCGATGGTAGTATCTTCGGTTTCGCCAGAGCGGTGCGACATGACGCAGTTGTAGCCATTTTTCTTGGCAAGCATTACAGCATCGATGGTCTCGGTGAGCGAGCCGATTTGGTTTGGCTTGATTAAGATGGCGTTGCCGGCATGCTCGTCGATACCGCGCTGGAGGAGCTTGGAATTGGTAACGAAGAGGTCGTCGCCAACGAGTTGTAGACGATCGCCGAAGCGTTCGGTCAACATGCGCCAGCCACCCCAGTCGTTTTCGCCAAGGCCATCCTCAATAGAGACGACAGGATAGTTGTCGATGATCCACTGATACCAGTTAGCGAGATCATTACTAGATTTCCAGTCGCCATTGGTCTTGAGCTTGTAATGGTCATCTTCGGCAAATTCTGATGCGGCAATATCCATGGCGATGGCAATGTCTTTGCCCAGTTCATAACCGGCGGCTTCTACTGCGAGCTTTATTAATTCGAGTGGCTCGTTGTTTCCATCTTTGACGAAAGGGGCATATCCACCTTCATCGCCGACGGTAGTAGCGTACTTACGTTCTTTTAGAATCTTCTTTAGCGCGTGGAATACTTCGGCGCCCATACGTACGGCGTCTTGAACATTCGTGGCACTAACTGGAATTATCATGTATTCCTGGAAATCGGTTGACCAATCGGCGTGAGCACCACCATTCATGACGTTCATCATTGGCATCGGGAGGCGCATTTCTTCGCCTGTTCCAGCAATGTCTGCAACGTATTCATAGAAGCGACGACCTTTAGCGTGAGCGACGGCCTTAGCGGCAGCTAATGATACGGACAAAATAGCATTGGCGCCAAGATTTGATTTATTCTCGGTGCCGTCAAGGTCAAGCATAAGTTGGTCGAGCTTGCGTTGGTCACTGGCGTCGTTGCCGATTAATACGTCTGCGATTTTACTATTGACATTCCAGACGGCTTTTAAGACGCCTTTGCCGCCAAAGCGGGTATCGTCATTGTCACGGAGTTCAAGCGCTTCGCCGGCGCCAGTAGATGCGCCAGATGGTACAGCTGCGCGACCAGCATGGCCACTTTCAAGAACGACGTCAGTTTCGACGGTTGGGTTGCCACGAGAATCTAATATTTGACGCGCCTTAATATATTTAATAATGCAGTTATCTTTTTGCATTGAATGCCTCTTCTTTCTTCCCTTAATGCGTATAACTCTAATTGGACATTATTATAACATAAGCATGATGTATTTGGCAGGGCGGATTTTAGAAAACTTTTATGTTTATTTATTTTGTGTTATATTTTAAGCAAAAGCGAATTTTTTTAAGGAGGGCAAAAAGCTATGGCTACTAAAGCCACAACTAAGAAAAAAACTACTAGTGCAAAGAAGCCGGTTGCTAAGAAAACGACAACCGTAAAGACTACTACCAAGAAAGCACAAGGCAAGGGTTTACTATACGAAAAATACCCAGAAGAGCATCAAGCTACTGGCAAATATAAATTCTTCTATTGTATGTTTGCCTTAACAATGGTTATCTTCGCGGCTGTCGCTGTATGGCTATTTATCTTCTCGAGCGAGCTTCTGAGTAAATATGAGTCCATCGAGGCTTGCGCACGTGCACATGGTGCAACTTGCGAAATCCATATGGTTGATGGCGATGAAGTTGCTCCAGTAGAAGATGCGACTGACGAAGAATAATTTGGATAATAATTGAATGAATAATGACGATCTAGGCACCGGTGCGGGCGTAAAGCCCGTGCAGGACGAGGCGAACGCTAATATTTCTATTGAGGAAGAGGCAAAGGCCGAAGAGGCGTTTATAGATGATGCCGAGGATAAAGTTTTTAACCCTTTTGTCGAAGAAGAATTAGATGTAGCCGAAGAGGAAATACTGACCGAAGCGGATATGGAAATACCTGGCGCGGTTGGTTCCGGTAACCTAGAGACCATTATTCCGGCCGATCCGATAAATAACGAGTCAGCTTTAGTCGCTGAGCGGGACGAAATCAATAATGTTAATATGCAGGATTTGCAATCCGATATTGACCAAGTTGAGGACCCTCTTGCGAGTAAAGAAATAGTTTCAAAGGAAGAGCCGATTAAAGTTAATATAGGGGAGATTATGCAACCTGAAGATACGAAGGAAAATGGCGACGTTGCTTCCCAGATGGACGTTTTATTGAATGGTGGTGTTGTAGAAAATACAACACCTGAGCCTGATATTTCGGCCGAAACGGAAGGTTTAGCTGAGCCCGCAGCAGAAGACAGCTCGGCTCCAGCACCAGAAACCGCAGCGCCAGTTGCGGCAACTGATACTCCAACGGAGACGCCAGTTAATCCTGTTGCAGAAGCTGTAGCGGCAAATCCAGTAGTTGATACTACTGCGCCTACTGCTGAAGCACAGAGCACAATACAAGCAGCCGAGCCGGTAAAAAAGAAGAAAAAGACTGGCTTAATTATTGCAATAATTATCGTACTATTAATCCTAATTGGCGGTGGCGTTGCGGCGATTCTGTATTTTAATTGGCACGAGTCAAAGGATAATGTGTCAGTTGATGCGATGTCTAAGCTACTCAATGTCGAGTTGGCTAATGGCGAGATTAAGAGTGCTGGCACGGGGCTAGGCTTTACGTCTGTCAAGGGTACGTCTACGACTACTTATAAGGATGTCAAAGAGTGGACGACGCGGGATTATAGAACAAAATTAGCGAAAGAAGTCGTTGATTTTGAATTACGCATGAATGGCGTGAGCGCCTACTTGAGTCAGAATACAACCGAACACTATAATGATGATTCGGCCGACATCGAAAAGAGTGAGCTAACCTATGTAGAAGGCGGCAAGCTTTATATAAAGTCGGGCGTATCGGAACATCAGAATGGTAAGTCGGACGATGATGATGACTCTTCGATGAGCTATTATGATGGACTTGATAGCGAAACGAAGAAATTCTATGAAGAGTACAAAGCCCTGGGCGAGAATGCTGGTAAAGACGTCTGGATTAAGCTTAGTGATGAGAGTATTCGTGAAATGTTGGGCAAACAGCTATATAAAGATGATGTGATTGGCTGCTTGACGACAAACTACGAAAAAATTGCTAGCGATGCGAAGCAGAAGGTCTTGGATGCCTATAAACAAAATAGCTTCTTTGAATTTGGCGATGTTGTTGAGAATTTCGAAGGAGCCAAAGAAGGGTTAGTCTATTACAAGATTAATATCGACCAAGCTAAGCTCGACAGCTTCAAGGAAGCCGTAGGCAAAATTGAAGAAGCGGCCGATTTTAGCGAGTGCTACGAAGAAAGCGAGAGCAATAGCGCTACGAAAGGTCTAATCGGCAAGAATACTGGCGAGAATGAAAACTCGATCAACGCTCTGGAAATCATCGATGAGGATGAAGAAGAAGACGATTGGGAATGGGATATTACCGATGAAGATGATGATTGGGAAACCATTCTTGATGACGACGATGAAGAAGAAGAGGACGTTAAATACACGATTGGTGATGTGTACTTTGGCGTAAAAAGCTGGACGCACGAGATTAAGCATGCCGTTATCAATGCCTCTAGTAAATACGATACTGTTAAGTATGATTTCGAACTAAGTTACGATGCGCAGACGATTGCTGAGCCAGGCGAAGCTAAGACGATGCTTGAAGTCATGAAAGATGCCTGGGAAAAGCAAAGAGATTTCGTCATCGAGAATCAAGAATCTTATATTAAATTGCAATGCTATTTCTATGAGGACGATGAGAATTTCTATAACAGTTGCGTAGAAGAGGCCAAGGCGGAGATTGAAGAATATAAGAAGCTTACATTCGAAGATTACTGGAAACAGATAACGGACCTCCTGACGGCGTTTGGTGGCGCCTCGGAGACGAAATGTAACGTAATGGGCGATTCCGAAGTCAATGCGTGTATAGAGAGTAATTAATATCTTTCCTTAAGTATCCGCTAAAGAGCGGATACTTTTTGTGCGATATAATTAGAATAAGCATGAAAATCACAATGACAGAGCGTCAAAAAGCGCATTTGAAGGAGTTGCCAGCTGAGCCGGGCGTGTATTTTCATAAAAATCGCGCAGGCGAAGTGATTTATGTTGGTAAGGCTGCGATATTGAAGAATCGCGTACGTCAGTATTTTCAGTCGCCGGAACGTAAGGATGCAAAAACAAGGGCTCTGGTAGCGGAAATTGACTATACAGATTGGATAGTGGTCGATACGGAGATGGATGCTTTATTCTTGGAGTCCGAAATGATTAAGCGTTACATGCCGAAGTGGAATATCTTGTTGCGCGATGATAAAACGGTAAGCTATGTGCGGATTGATATGAAGTCTGAGGTGCCTTATGTTTCGATGACGCGAAATCCAGATGATGATGGAGCGGAATATTTGGGGCCATACTATGGCAAAGTGGCGATCCAGCGGGCATTGAGAATCTTGCGCAAAATTTTTCCGTATTACGATAAGCCGTATACTGGCAGAAAGACCTTAAATACAGACTTGGGTTTAACGCCTGGTATCGAAATCGGTAAAATGACGCCGAAGGAGTATAAAGCGAATCTACGTCAGATGATTAGTTATCTGAAGGGGAATCGCAAAAAACTGATTCGTGACATTGAAAAACAAATGTATGATGCGGCCTCAAAAGGGGATTACGAGAAGGCGGCAGCGCTACGCAATCAATTTTTTGGCTTGAAGGGGATAAACACCAAGATAGTGTTTTCGGACAAGGAGTTTTTGGACATCTCGAGCGATCAAGCATTACATGATTTGCAAGATATCTTAGGTTTAAAGAAAACACCGGGGCGCATAGAGGGCTTTGATATCAGTCACCAATCTGGGACGAATGTGACCGGCTCAATGGTATGTTTCATAAATGGGGCAGCAGATAGAACAAAGTATCGTCGTTTTAAGCTGCGTAAGCAACAAAACAATGACCCTGCGAGTATGCTGGAAGTAATTACGCGACGTTTGCATCATCTGAACGATTGGGGGGTGCCGGATTTGATAGTATTAGACGGATCGGTTGGTCAGCTCGATGCGGTGCGAAAAATTGTTACTGAGGCGGGAATCGCCATAATTGGACGTGACAAAAGTGGCGATCATACGCGAAATGCGCGCGTACGCATTGTGATTCCGCGAGGGGATGATGATTATGAAATGGTAGAGCTATCAAAAGATAGCCACATTGCAAAATTAATTGCCAGGATTGACGACGAGAGTCATCGTTTTGCAATTCAGTACCATGTTTTACTTAAGCGGAAAAATGCATTAAAATAGAAGGATATGATAAAGAGACAGCTTTTGACTTTCTTGTTGCGTTGGGCTTTATCAATTGTCGCAATGTACATGTGTATCAATTGGTTTGCACGCTTCAAAGAAGGCTATGAATATTTGCAACAGAGTTGGTGGTTTTATGTTGGCGCTGGCTTAGCTTTTGCCTTAGTGAACAGCCTCGTACGGCCGATTGCTACGATTTTAGCCTTACCGTTCTTGTTTGTAACTTTGGGGATTTTTACGATTATCCTAAACGCAGCAATGGTCGGTTTGACGATTTGGATTATCCCGCATGTCACGATCGGTTTCTGGGGTGCAGTGGGTGGTTGTTTGGTGATTTCGATCTTCAACTATCTTGTCAACTTAATACTGCCTGATGTAAAATAAGATATATGAATATAGGTGTGATTCTAAATGTAGTCGTGTTTGCTTCGGCAATTTTGTTGGTTTTGCTAATTCTTTTGCAGCAACGTGGCGCTTCTTTGGGTGCAGGATTTGGTGGCTCAGGTGAGCTTAACACTGAGCGCCGTGGTCTCGAGAAGTCGCTCTATAATACAACAATCGTGATTGCAGTGATTTTTGTACTGTCAATCTTATCAATCTTAATTATTTAATAGATGAAATTTAAGACAAAAAGTGTGGGCAAAAAGGAAAGTCGAAAGAAAGATTTTTTGACGCGAGCAAATGAGTTGGGGGAGAAGGCTGGCGATCATTTTTCGACGATGTTTATTCAGCGCCTTAAAAATGTGCGTGAAGTGCGTTTATGGGTGGTTGAATGGGTTTTGCTAGTACTCGTAGTCTTCTTGCTCGCGATTGTACAAATTTTTTGGTATAGCTCCTCATATGAAACGATAGCCTTTACGGAGGGCGGTGAGTATATCGAGGCAACTTTAGGCGAAGTGAAGAGCATGAATCCGCTTTATGCGACAACTAATGCGGAAAAGACTTTGTCGCGTCTGTTGTTTGCGAATTTGGTTTCGCCGGACATATCGGGGCATATTGGTATGGATCTAGCTGAGAGCGTAAAGATGGATGAAACCGGTAAGGTATGGACGGTGACTTTGCGCGATGATATTAAGTGGTCGGATGGCGAACCAATCACGGCTGACGACATTATTTATACAGTAGGTTTGATTGAAGACGATTCGGCAAAGACGACGATTTCGGCGGATTTTGCGCGGATTAAGTTAGAAAAAACTGATGACCGCACAGTGGTCTTTACGCTACCTTCGGTCTATTTGGATTTTGAGGATACATTGGAATTTCCTTTACTACCGTCACATATCTTAGGTGATGTTAAGCCGGCCGTAGTGTATGAACATGCTTTTTCGAGTGACCCGATCTGTTCTGGCCCGTTTAAATATAAGGCCGTACAGAATGGTGGCGGCAACAACCGTTACACGCAAATGATTTATCTTGACCGCAATGAAAAATACTATGGCAGCAAAACGAAATTAAATAGTTTTATCTTAAAAACCTATAATAGTACAGATAAAATTGCCGATGCTTTGCGTGATTCTACGGTACAGGCGACGGCAGAGAGCTTAACGGATGACGATATAAACATCAATCATCGAACAACTTTGACGAACGGTGGTGTGTTTGCGTTCTTGAATACACAGAGCGCAACGCTAAAGTCTGTAGCTTTGCGCCAGGCGATTCAGCGAGGTGTTGATATATCAAAGGTGCGCGAAGGTCTGGACGAAATGCGAGCAATGGATTATCCGTTCTTGCAAGAGCAGGAACCAGGTTTGCAGTATCCTGCGTTGGCGGCTAATAGTATTGACGATGCGAAAAAATTATTAGCAGAGAATAAATATTATTTCGATGAGGACGGTAAATTGTTTGATGAATCTGGCGCTAATGTGGCGATAAATTTATCAGTTCGTAAGCGTGAGCCAATTCAGAGCGTGGCGCAGCGCTTCGCCAAAGAACTCGAAAACCTTGGCGTAACCGTTGTAATGAATGTGTTTGACGATACGCAGCCGAATATGGATTTCTTTGCACAAGTAGTGCGTCCGCGTGATTATGACATCTTATTCTATGAGGTGGACCTGGGCGTGAGCGCCGATCCATTTATTTTCTATAGTTCGACTCAGGCTAATAGTGCGGGCTGGAACTTCAGTAATTACAATAATGCCTTGGCGGATGATGCATTATTGACGGCGAGAACAACATTGGATGCTAATTTGCGCACTTTGAAACTGAATGCCTTTTTGCAACGTTGGGTAAATGAAGTTCCCGCAATAGGTATTTATCGTTCGGCAGTAGATTATTACTATCAGGATAATTTGCAAATTTTCTCCGAAAACGCCAAATTTACTGATGCGCTTGACCGTTTTAATGACGTAGAGTACTGGGCAATTAACCGTACGGCAGTAATGCAGACGCCATAAGATTTACAAAAGCTGGTTTCTATGATACAATTGGCACAGTTGCACCCGTGGTGGAATTGGTAGACACGCTAGCTTGAGGTGCTAGTGGCCACTTTTACGGCTGTGCTAGTTCGAGTCTAGTCGGGTGCACCATGTTTTATGACAGCCTTCTGGCTGCTTTTTTGTTAGTTTTTGGAAATTTGCTGATTTTATGGTATGATAAAAACTCACTCAGGGGGCGCGTTCTTTACAAATTCGGAGGTGGCTTATGAGAAGTACAAGTATTTACGGTGGTGATTTGCTGATTTTACCGTTGTCGCAGATGATGAAAATCGGTCGTGGCGATGATATCATCGTAACGATTGACCACGAGGCCGGTTCGCGCTATGGCACGTTAGGCATCGGCAATAACTGTAGCGATTTTAATGCGGCACGCCGGCTGGCGATTGATGAAGTCGATGAGGGGCCAATGATGATTGCAGTCGAAGATCCGGAGAGCGGTTCGCCGATGATGCTGACTAGGGAAATTATCCGGAATGGATCCCAATGGGGTCTTTATTAGGCGTATCAAATGCTCACCGGGGCAGAATATCACTTGGGAAGTTGAGCATTTGGCCGATTTAGGCTAATTTAGTACTTTGATGAGCGTCTCCTTGGGGGTGGATGTATTTTTGCGAGCCGGGGCAATTTATGCCTCAGCTTTTCCTTTGTTGATTTTTTGTATTGTTTGTGGTATAATATAAGGATGATTGATGTCTTTCTTATCCAAGGGGCATCTGCGCACATTTTCACCATTTGATGCACAGTTTCTGCGTGAAAGGAGACGGTAATATGAAGCTGTTCAGATTGGCGATTGTGGCGATAACGGCAATTCTTGCGGTAATGAGTTTGATTTTGATGAGGGCGGCGCCCTGGTTAGGATTCATCTTGTTACTGATGGCGATTGTCGTTGCCATTGCAGCACTGGTTGCAGAGCAACCAAAGAAACATAGCAATCAACGCATAACTAGAGAGGGGGTAGATATGGGTACGATGATGTATCGTTTTGATGGCAGTAAAGTGTTATTGTCGGTGAAGCTCGAAGAAATGCTTGCCGGAATTGGCATCCCGGATGACGCGATTAGCTTTGATCAGATAGAGGGGTTAATGGCGTTTACGGAGTGCTATGAACAAGATTCTGGCAGAACTTTATTGAATCGCCTGGTATTAATTAAGCTCGGTCCTGGCCGTACCGTGAAAGAGATTGATGTGATGCTGAATGGCGTAAGCTATCAAGCGGAGATTGACCACGAGAGCGGTGGCAGCTATGAATTATATTGGCGCGACGAAATGGCGATGCGCCTGAATGATTCGACGCTGACTAAGCTTTATGCGGGATTCAATGAGCTAGATGCGCTTGATTGGCCGGTAGTGCCGGATTCTGGTTCGGTTCTATTTACAAAATCGCGTCGTGAAGAGAGTGGTGCCAATGAGGCGGGCAACCGCTTTGTTCAGTTCAGGCCCACAACAGAAGCTTAATGCAAAAAATGAAAAATCCCCCTCGACTATTCACAGTCGGGGGATTTTTGTGCTAGAATTTAAGCATAAGGTAAGCGAGGAAGTGATGGAGAAGTTCTTAGCATCAGTGCTAATGGTAATTTTAGCGAGTTTTTGTACGCTTGGTTTCGTGACGCCAGTTGCAGTAGCGACTAGTGAAGAAGCGGCTACATCTGAGGAGACGCCGGCTGAAGAAACGAAGACTGAGCAAAATGTAAATCTTGAGATAGCTACAGAGCTTGATTTTGGTGAATTGTCTGAGCGCGGCAGCAGCTATACGAGTTCGTTCAAGGTGA